>JBILVH010000106.1:0-5985 GCA_044370555.1 Candidatus Nanopelagicales bacterium | reverse complement strand
AACCGCGCAGCACTGCGATACGCGAACCGTCCGCGAGCCGCAGCGGTGAGACGATCCAGAAACCCGTCGCGCCGTCGAGCCCGCGGTTGGACACGTAGAGCACCGCGCCGGGCTCGAAAGCACCGAACGCATCGACCCGGCGGCCGGTGCTCTCCGCCGGCAGATCACCCGACTCCGGTGCGACTTGCTCCACGGCGATGGGTGCCTCGAGCGCAGCGCGCTCGGCCGCCAGGATGCTCTGCGTGCGGTTCCACTGCCAGATCCCAGCCGCGACGCACACACCGGCACCGAGGACGGCCGCGAGCGTCAATGCGACCCAGCGCGGCGTGAGCGGCAGGGGCATTGCTACGACCGCGGTGCAGCTGCGGTGTCGGAGTCGTCGTCGCGTCCACTCGGCAGGTCCGGCGACACTTTCGCCATCTGCCGGCGCATCGAGCGGTAGAGGACCACGACGGCGATGATCAAGAAGATGATGAGGCCGACCGCCAGCAACCCACCGCGTCCCGGGTCCACCGGTGTTGGGTCAGGGGTGGGGATCGGCGTTGGAGTCGCGGTGGCGACTAGGGCGGTGATCATCGGGACTCCACACGTAGGCCGGCGAACAGGTCATCCTCCGGGATCGTCGTCGGCACGCGCGAATCCGCGAGTTCGTAGTCCTCGGTGGGCCACACCTCGTGTTGCATCTCCAGCGGCACCGCGAACCAGAAGGCATCCGGAGCCACTTGCGTCGCATGTGCACGCAAAGCAGCGTCACGGACATGGAACCACGGCGCTGCGGAGACTCGCGTCGTGACCCGGTGCGAGTCGTCGCGCTCCGACCAGCGTTCGATCCACTCCGCGAAGGGCGACTCCCCGGTCCGTTCCAGCATCGCCTCGTGCAGTGCCGTGACGCGCAGGCGATGGAACGTGTGGTGGTAGTACAGCTTCAACGGGGTCCATGGCTCGCCCGCCGCGGGATAGCGCGACGGATCGCCGGCATACCGATAGGCCTCCATCGCAACCTCATGGCAGCGGATGTGGTCGGGGTGCGGGTAGCCGCCGTTCTCGTCATACGTCGTGATGACGTGGGGCCGGAAGGAACGTACGACCTCGACGAGCGGGGCTGCGACGACCTCGAGCGGCAGCGCCGCGAAGCAGCCTTCGGGCAGGGGTGGCGGTGGGTCGCCTTCGGGGTACCCGGAGTCCTCGAAGCCGAGCCACACATGCTCGACACCGAGCAACTCCGCCGCCGCCGCCATCTCCTGCCGTCGCACGTGAGTGATCCCGTGCTCGTCGACGAGCGCCTGGGCCGCGGGGTTCAGCACGTCACCGCGCTCACCCCCGGTGCAGGTCGCGACCATGACCTGCACCCCCTCCTCGACGTAGCGGGCGACGGTGGCGGCGCCCTTGCTCGACTCGTCATCCGGGTGGGCATGGACCGCGAGGAGGCGAAGGGGCTCATCCCGCACGAGGTCCGTCATGGGCATAGTCTCCCAAGTGCCGACACCGACGCGCGACTTGGAGGTCATCCCGTGGGTTCGCCCTTCCGCGACCTCTCTCCCGCCATGGCTGAGCGCTACGGGGTCCGGCCCGCACCGCGCTGGGTCATCGCGGTAGTCGTACTCGCGGGTCTCGGCTTCGTCGCGGCAATCGGCCTCGTCACCCTTCGGCTCATCGCACCGTCCGTGCAGTACCGCGTCCTCGCCTGGAACGACACTTCGGCCGATCACGTGGACGTGACCTTCGAGGTGCGGCGGAGCGAGTTCCAGGACGTCGTGTGTATCGTGCGCGCCCAGGACGAGCAGCGCATCGACGTCGGCTACGCCGAGGTGGCGGTGCCTCGCGGCACGACCTACGAGCAGGTGACGTATCCGTTGCGCACCCTGGCGCCCGCGTACATCGTCGAGGTGCTCGGCTGCGCTGCGGGTGGCCCACCCAGAGTCACCGGGCCGCAGTTCCCGCCCGGCGTGGTCCCGCCGCCGCAGCCGTGGACGCCGTCCTAGGAGATCCGCACTACCCTGGAGCAATGACCGACGTGACCTGGCTGACCCAGGAGGCCCACGACCGCCTGCAGGCCGAACTCGCTGACCGCGAGGGTCCGCGGCGCATCGAGATCGCCAAGCGCATCGAGTCGGCTCGCGAGGAGGGCGACCTCCGGGAGAACGGCGGGTACCACGCCGCTAAGGAGGAGCAGGGCAAGAACGAGGCGCGCGTGCGGCAATTGCGGCACCTGCTCGAGCACGCGCGAATCGGCGTCCCCGATGCCGACCATGACGAAGTCGCACACGGTCGGGTCATCACGGTGCGCTTCACGGCGTTCGACGAGGAGGAGACCTTCCTCCTCGGCTCCCGCGAGGAGTCTGCCCACGCGTCGATCGACGTCTACTCGCCGACCTCCCCCCTCGGGGCAGCCGTTCTCGGCCTGCGCGTGGGCCAGCAGGCGACCTACCTCTTGGCGAACGGCAAGGAGATGGTCGTCGAGGTCGTGCGCGTCGAGGCCTACAACTCGTAGGACTAGCGCGCGGTTGCCCGGCGGTAGCTGCGGATCGCCAGCGGGGCGAAGATCCCGATGATCACCACGCACGAGATGAGGGTGTACAACTCGGGGTTTTGCATCGGCCACGCATCCGACGGGACGCCCACCGGGTTGCCGAAGAGTTCGCGCGTCGCCAGCACCACGGCGGAGATCGGGTTCCACGCCGCGAACACTTGCAACCAACTCGGCATGGATGTGATGGGGACGAAAGCATTGGACAGGAAGGTGAGCGGGAACAGCCAGATCAAACCGGCTGTGCTGGCCGTCTCTGGGTTGGGGACCTTGAGGCCTATCCAGCAACCGACCCACGCGACGGTGTACGCGAACAGCAGCAGGAGCGCGTAGGCGAGCACCGCGTTGAAGAAGCCGTCGCTGATCCGCCACCCCACGATGAGTCCGGTGATGGACAGCACGGTCAGCACGAGGATCTGCCGTGCGGCATCGGCGAACGTGCGGCCGAAGAGGACCGCGCCCGTGGACATCGGCAGCGACCGGAACCGGTCGATGAGGCCGCGGTTCATGTCCTCCGCCAGACCGACGGTGCTAGCAGCCGCCGCGAAGGCGACCGTCTGACCGAAGATGCCCGGCATGAGGTACTGGCGGTAAGCATTGGCGCCTTCGTCACCCGGGATCGGGATCGCACCGCCGAAGACGTACGCGAACAGCAGCACGAAAATCACCGGCTGCACGAGGCTGAAGAACAGCAGTTCGGGCACCCGAATGGTCTGGATGAGATTGCGTCGAGCGACGACGAGACCGTCGTGCAAACCCCACCCCAGCAGCGGTCGCTTCATGGGCGTCGGTGCGGTCACGGCCATCTCAACTCCTCCCCCGGCGTCGCCGAGGCGGTGGTGGCGAGGTGTCCTCGGCCGTCGTATGCCCGGTGAGGCTCAGGAAAACGTCGTCCAATGTCGGGCGCCGCAACACGACATCGGTGACCGTCACCGACCCCGCATCCAACGCCCGGATCGCATCGACCAGGACGGTGGACCCCCCCGACACCGGTGCCGAGAGGTGGAGGTCATCGATCGCCACCTCGCCGCCGCTGACCGTTCGCAGCGCCATCGCAGCCGAGCCGACCTGTCCGGCATCGGCCACGGTGATCTCGATGCGATCCCCGCCGATCTGGTCCTTCAATGTGTCGGCGGTCCCCTTGGCGATCACCTTGCCGCGATCGATGACGACGATCTCACTGGCAAGTTGATCCGCCTCGTCAAGGTACTGGGTCGTAAGCAGCACCGTGGTGCCCTCGGCAACGAGGTCGCGGATAACCCCCCACAGACTGAGACGCGACCGTGGGTCGAGTCCGGTCGTAGGCTCGTCGAGGAAGAGGATCCGCGGCTTGGCGATGATGCTGGCCGCGAGGTCGAGGCGGCGGCGCATCCCACCGGAGTAAGTGCGCAGCGACCGGTTGGCCGCCGCAGTCAGATCGAAGCGCTCGAGCAGTTCAACTGCTCGCTCCTTCACGTAGGCAGGGTCGAGGTGATAGAGACCGCCGAACATGCGGAGGTTCTCCATGCCGGTGAGGTACTCGTCGACGGCGGCGTACTGACCGGTCAACCCGATGGAGCGGCGAACGGCATTGGGCTTGCTGAGGACGTCGAACCCCGCCACGGTCGCCGAGCCGGAATCCGGCCGAAGCAGGGTCGTGAGGACGCGCACGGCCGTGGTCTTGCCCGCACCATTGGGTCCGAGGAGACCGACGACCGTGCCTTCGGCGACGTCAAGATCGAGACCATCGAGCGCGACGACCTCGCCGTAGCGCTTGACCAGACCGCGCGCCTCGATCACGTTGCCCACCTGATCGACGCTACACCCTGACCCGATAGCCGAGTTCGCGCAGATGCACCAGAAGTTCATCGCGATGGTCCGACCCGCGGGTCTCGAGTTGGATCTCGATCTCCACCTCGTCGACGCCGAGCTCGGGGCTCGTCCGAAGGTGCCCCACCTCGATCACGTTGCCCCCGAAGGTCCCGACGTGCGTGAGCAAGAGCGCGAGCGAGCCCGGTCGGTCGGGAACCCGCACCGAAATGGTCATGAACCTTCCCGCCGCGGTGAGACCGAACCGGATGACGCGCATGAGGAGCAGCGGGTCCACGTTGCCCCCGGAAAGCACGGCCACGACGGGCGGCTCAAAGGTGTCGGGCGCATCCATGACCGCGGCCACTGCTGCGGCCCCCGCGGGCTCCACGACCAGCTTGGCACGCTCTAACAGCATCAGTTGCGCCAGCGCGATGCTGTCCTCGGAGACCAAGGCAATGCGCTCGACGTACTCCTGCACGATGTCGAAGGGCACCTGCCCGGGCTTGGCCACGGCGATGCCATCAGCCATCGTCGCCATGCGTGTGAGCGCGATGGGGTGCCCGGCCACCAGCGACGCGGGGTAGGCGGCGGCCGCCGCGGCCTGTGCACCGACCACCGTCACCTCGGGAGCGATGGAGCGCGCGGCAAGGGCGACACCCGCTAGTAGGCCACCGCCACCGGTGCACACCACGATGGTGCGCACCTCCGGGCACTTGCGCACGATCTCTAGGCCGAGGGTCCCCTGACCGGCCACGATGTCCGGATGGTCGAAGGGGTGGATGAGTATCGCACCGGTGCGATCGCTGAACTCGCGGGCTGCCACGAGCGCCTGGTCGATGGTGTGCCCCGCGAAATGGACGTCGGCTCCATAGCCGCGGGTTGCGCTCACCTTCGGCAGACTCGCCCCCTCGGGCATGAACACCGTGCTGCGCACCCCGAGCATTGACGCGGCCAGCGCCACTCCCTGGGCGTGGTTGCCCGCGCTGGCCGCAACGACTCCGCGTGCACGTTCGGCCTCGGTGAGTCGCGCGATCCGGGTGTAGGCCCCGCGGATCTTGAATGAGCCCGCCCGCTGCAGGTTCTCGCATGCGAGCAGGACCGGACCACCCACCAGGTCACTCAGTCGCCGCGACCCGGCCAGCGGGTTATCACGGATCACCCCGGCGAGCAGGGCGTCGGCCGCCTCGATGTCGGCGAGAGTGACTCCCACGTGTGCATCCTTGCAGGCTGACAGTCAGACTGGGGGCATGTCGACGCGCATTGCCGCTCGTGCGGTTCAGGAGCGGCTCGAGCGCAGCGCCATCGAATCCCCTCGTGACCGCCGCAAGGACGTCACGCGCCCGGACGGCCCGCCCGGGTGGCACCTGCTCTGGCGTTCCCTGACCGCGAGCGACGTGTTGACGTTCTTCACCGACGCCGAGCGGGACTTCCCCGACATCGCGCACCTGCGGTTGGCCAGCGAGCACACCTACATCCTCAACAGTCCCGAAGCCATCGTCGACCTCTTCCTCACGCACGGCCGCATGACCATGAAGGGCCGAGGGCTCCAGGGGGCGAAGGCGCTGCTCGGCAACGGGCTGTTGACCAGCGAGGGTGATTTCCACCTGCGGCAGCGTCGCCTCGTGCAACCAGCTTTCCACCGCGATCGGATCGCGTCGTACGTGGAC
>JBILVH010000104.1:0-6032 GCA_044370555.1 Candidatus Nanopelagicales bacterium | reverse complement strand
GAAGACCTCACGGGCCTGCACATCGACCACTTCGCAGTCATCGACTTCGCCGGCTTCAAGAACGTCGTCGACGCCCTCGGCGGCGTGGAGGTCTGCCTCACCTCACCCGTCGACGACCCGCAGTCCAACCTGCAACTGCCCGCGGGCACCAGCACGGTGTTCGGCGAGGACGCCCTCGCGTTCGTCCGCGCGCGCAAGACCCTCTCGGACGGCTCCGACCTCGCCCGGATCAAGCGGCAACAGCAGTTCCTCTCCTCGATGATCCGCTCCGCCACCTCGACGCAACTGATCCTGAACCCCGTGAGCCTCTACGGCGTTCTCGATGCCGCGACGGCCAGCCTCACTACCGACCCGCACCTCGGCTCCCTCGATCAGTTGCGCGACCTCGCGTGGAGCCTGCGCTCGCTGCAGCCCGAGGACATCACGTTCCTCACGATGCCCTGGCTCGAGCGCGGTGACGGTGAGAACGTCGTCGTCGATCCGGAGCGCGCCGCGCTCGTGTGGGAGTCGATGCGGGCCGACCAGCCGTGGCTCGTGGAGAAGCCCGACAAGGTCCCCGCGCTGCCGGTGGCACCCTACGAAGTGTCGGTCCGCGTGCTGAACGGCTCCGGCATCCCCGGCAAGGCCTCGGCCGCCGCAACCCTCCTCCAGGCGCAGGGCTTCGTCATCGCCGGTGTCGACGACGCTGACCGGCCGGACTATGCGACCTCCGTAGTGCAGTACGACACGGACTCCGCGGCGGTGGGCAAGGCCCTGGCCTGGGCGATCAGCGGCACCGCGACACCCGACGGGGCGACAGCCGCCGAGGTCCCCGGCGTGGGCACGGTCACCATCATCATCGGCCAGGACCAGACCGAGGTCCGCACCGTCAAGGTGCGCGCCGATACCGAGGACCCGATCACGGCGCCCACGACCGCCGACAAGGTCATCTGCTCCTGATGTCGCACCCCGGGGTATCGGTCATCATGCCGATCCTGAACGAGGAACGTCATCTGACCGAGGCCGTCTCGCACATCACCGACCAGGACTACGCCGGACCGGTCGAGGTCATCCTCGCCGTCGGCCCGAGCCACGACCGCACCGCGCAGATCGCGGCGGAGCTCGCCGCAGCCGATCCGCGCATACGGGTCGTCGACAACCCGTCCGGCCGCACCGCCGACGGGCTCAACGCCGCTATCGGCATCGCGACGTACGACCTCGTGGTGCGGGTCGATGGTCACGCGATGATCCCGACGGACTACGTCCGAACGGCCGTGGAGACCCTCGAACGGACCGGCGCCGACAATGTGGGCGGCATCATGGCCGCGGAGGGCACCACGACCTTCGAGTGCGGGGTGGCGGCCGCGATGACGTCCTGGTTCGGCGTCGGCAACGCCGCCTTCCACATCGGCGGCGAAGAGGGGCCCGCGCCCACGGTGTACCTCGGCGCATTCCGACGCTCGGCGCTGGAGCGCGTGGGCGGCTATGACAGCGGCATGGTGCGCGCCCAGGACTGGGAGCTCAACCACCGCATCCGCGCCACCGGCGGACTCGTGTGGTTCACGCCGGAACTCCGCGTGAGTTACCGACCGCGAGGCAGCGTCCGGGCCCTCGCACGCCAGTACTTCCAGTACGGCCAGTGGCGACGCGAGATCGCCCGACGCCACCCGGAGACGCTCTCCCCGCGCTACCTGGCCCCGCCCGTCGCGGTCGCCGGGGTCACGATCGGGCTCGTCGGCGTCGCCGTGTCACTCGGCACGGGGCACCCGGGCTGGGCGCTCGCCTGCGCGACCCTCCCGATCGGGTATGCCGGTGCCGCGGCGCTTGCGACCCTGCGCCTCGGCCGCGGACTCCCGCTCGCGGTGACCGCACGGCTGCCGCTGGTCTTCGCCACGATGCACGGCGCCTGGGGTCTCGGTTTCTGCGTCGGAGTACGCGCGGAGGATTAGGCACCCCGTCCCGCGGCTAGGCTGCGCTACGTGCGCATGACGGTCATCGGCACCGGGTACCTCGGGGCAACCCACGCCGCGTGCATGGCCGACCTCGGGCACGAGGTACTCGGCATCGACACCAATGCCGCCAAGATCGCCGCGCTCTCGCGCGGTGACGTGCCCTTCTACGAGCCTGGTCTGGCCGAGGTGCTCGAACGCGCGTTGGCGAGCGGCAGATTGCACTTCACCACCTCCCTGGCTGAAGCGGGGGCATTCGCCGACGTGCACTTCCTGTGCGTCGGCACACCCGAACAGCCCGGCCGCTACGCGGTCGACATGCGCCAGGTGCACGGTGCCGTGGCCGGACTCGCGCCCTACCTCGGCGATAGTGATCTGCTTGTCGGCAAGTCCACCGTGCCCGTCGGGACGGCCGCGGCGATAGCGCGCACGGTCGCACCGGCCCGCGTGGCCTGGAACCCCGAGTTCCTGCGCGAGGGGCACGCGGTCGAAGACACGATGCGACCCGATCGGTTGGTCTTCGGGGTCGACGACGCGTCTGCGGAGGCGACGCTGCGGGAGGTGTACGCCGACGCGATCCGGGCGGGTGTCCCGGTGATCGCGTGCGACTTCGCGACCGCCGAACTCGTCAAGGCCGCCGCCAACGCATTCCTGGCCACCAAGATCTCGTTCATCAACGCGATGTCGGAGGTGTGCGAGGCCACCGGTGCTGATGTCACCGTGCTTGCCGATGCCATCGGCCACGATCCGCGCATCGGTCGACGCTTCCTCGGGGCCGGCCTGGGTTTCGGTGGCGGGTGCCTGCCGAAGGACCTCCGCGGTTTCATGGCGCGCGCGGGTGAGCTCGGCGTCGATCAGGCGGTCACCTTCCTGCGCGAGATCGATCAGATCAACCAGCGCCGTCGACGGCATACCGTCGACCTCGCCCGTGATGCTGTCGGGGGCCGCTTCCGTGACACGACCGTGGCGGTGTGGGGGGCGGCGTTCAAGCCCGACAGCGACGACGTGCGGGACTCCCCCGCGCTCGATGTCGCCGCGGCGATCCACCTCGAAGGTGCGGACGTGCGCGTCTACGACCCGCAGGCGATGCGCAATGCGCGCGAACTCTTCCCGACCCTGGTCTATGCCGACACTCCCGAGCAGGCCGCAGATGGCGCCCACGTCGTCCTGCACCTCACCGAATGGCAGGAGTTCCGCGACCTCGACCCCGCGAAGGTCGCTGAAGTTGTGTCGACACCGCACATCATCGACGGCCGCAACACCCTCGACCCGCACCTGTGGCGCGCGGCGGGCTGGACCTACCGGGCACTGGGTCGGCCGCAGGCCTGACGGCGGCGGACTACGCCGACGACGACACGTGAGTCAGCAATGGACCTTGCGCTGTGCAACTTCGAATTGCCCATCAGGGAGAACGCCCTTCCGTGACGACCTGACAGCCAGTGGGAGTCAACGGGGGCGACGCACAGCCCGCGCGCTGCACCACTCGGCGATGACCGGTACGTCATCCTCACCGCGGGCCGCGCGGAGCACCATCTGCTCGGCTTCGTCGATGTCGTAGTCGACATCCACCTCGTTCATGAGCAGGAAGACGCGGGCAGCTGACCACGCGAGACGCTTGTTGCCGTCGACGAGGGTGTGATTGCGCACCAGCGAATGCAGGAGCGCAGCGGCCTGAGCGCACAGGTCCGGGTACGCCGGATCGCCGAACACCGTGATCCTTGGCCGCGCAGATGCAGACTCCAGGAGCCCGGCATCACGCACCTGCAGCTTGGGCAAGATGCCGGCCGCGATGTCGAGGAGATCCCGCGTCGTCAGGAAATCCGGGTCGGTCACCGACTGAGGCGATCTAGCAGCTCGGCATCGCGCTGCGCCACCTCGGCGATGGCCTGATCGAGTCGCTGGGGCCGCCTAGAGACGTACTCGCGGATTGCGCGCTGGGCGACCTCCTGCATCGACGTGCCCTCCGCGTCAGCAGCTGCGCGGAGTGCGGCGGTCTCGGCTTCGGACAGCCGCAGGGTCATCGCCATGCGCAAATGATACCACCGCGGTATCACTTGCCTGGGCGCCAGGTGTCAGACCCCGACACGCGGTCCTTCGGTGTGCGGTGGGCGCTCAGTCGTCGTCGGTGAGTCGCTTGGCCCGCACCTGATCGGCGACGGTCTCGGCATACTCCACAAGGCGCGAACGCAGGGCGGCATCCGATGCGGCCAGGATCCGCACGGCCAGCAACCCGGCGTTGCGGGCATTGCCGATGCCGACGGTCGCGACGGGCACCCCGGCGGGCATCTGCACTATGGAAAGCAAGGAGTCCATGCCGTCGAGATGACGCAACGGCACCGGCACTCCGATGACCGGAAGCGGCGTCAACGACGCCACCATCCCGGGGAGATGGGCGGCACCACCGGCACCCGCGATGATCACCCGCAGTCCCCGGTCGGCCGCGGTGCGCGCATAGTCGACCATGTCCTGCGGGGTCCGGTGTGCGGAGACGACACTCGCCTCGAACGCCACGTCGAACTCCCCGCAGACCGCCGCGGCCTCGGACATCGTCGACCAGTCCGAGTCACTGCCCATGATGATGCCGACCTCACTCATCGATCACTCCTCCGAGGTAGTCCGCCGCGTGGTGCGCGCGCTGGAGCAGCGCGTGCAGGTCTGATCCGATCACATTGACATGCCCCACCTTGCGCCGAGGCCGCAACTCCTTGCCATAGATCTCCACGCGCGCGGCCGGATCACGCGCCAGGACGTGCCTGAGCCCGGCATACAAGGCGGGCACGTCCGGGTCGTCGGGCCCGATGACGTTCGCCATCACGGCGTACGGCGCGAGCATGGCCGGGCTGCCGAGCGGCAGGTCGAGGACCGCGCGCAGGTGGTTCTCGAACTGGGAGGTGACGGCACCATCGATCGTCCAGTGCCCGGAGTTGTGCGGTCGCATCGCCAACTCGTTGATCAGCGGACCCTCCGGAGTCCAGAACATCTCCACCGCCAGCATCCCGGTGACCTCGAGGGTCGCCGCGACGTCGAGCGCGATCTGCTGGGCCCGCAGGGCGTCCGCCTCGGGCAGGTCGGGGCACGGGGCCACGACCTCCGCGCACATGCCGTGCACCTGCAGTGTGCGAACCACGGGGTAGGCAACCGCCTGGCCCTGCGGCGATCTGGCTACCTGCGCGCAGATCTCCATCGCGAAGGGCACGCATTCCTCGGCGAGCCAGACAGCACCCGTGGGCAGCTTCCGCGCGAGCACCTCGCGGGCCTGCTCCGGTGACTCGATGCGCCAGACACCGCGACCGTCGTACCCCCCGCGCGAAGTCTTCACGATGACCGGCCACCCCGCACTGGCGGCGAACTCCGCGAGATCGTCCGGCCCCTGCACGACGCTCCACCTCGGCATCGGCAGGTGCCCGAGGGCGGCACGCATGTGCGCCTTGTCCTGGGCATGTGCGAGCGCGAATGGACCCGGGCGGACAGCGCATCCGGCCGCCTCGACATCGGCGAGGACCGACGGCGGCACGTGCTCGTGATCGAAGGTCAGGACATCGCAACCGCGGGCGAAGGCCAGCACGACGGCCGCATCGTCCGGATCCCCGATGACGGCGTCCGGGATCACCTGCGCGGCGCTGTCCCCCGCGGACCCGGCGAGGACCCGCAACCGGACCCCCAGGGCGGCCGCTGCCGGCGCCGTCATGCGGGCCAGTTGCCCGCCGCCGACTATGCCCACCACCGGTGCGTCGGGGCCGGGCCGCACGCCAGCGCGCGCATCGGCTGCTCCCACAACAGCGGAGCCTATCGACTACCGTGTGAAGTGTGATCTCGTCGCTGTGGCTGCGCTTCCGCGCCCTCATTCACGAGATCGCCAAGTTCGGCGTGGTGGGCCTGATAGCCCTCGTGGTAGACATCGGACTGTTCAACATCCTGCGCTTCGCCGGCGGTGAGGGGCCGATGTACGACAAGCCGCTGACCGCCAAAGCGATCAGCGTGATCGTCGCGACCACAGTGGCCTACATCGGCAACCGCTACTGGACCTTCCGGCACCGCGGACGAACGCACACGGTGGCCCGCGAGTACATCCTCTTCGTCGTGCTGAACGGCATTGCGATGGGC
>JBILVH010000004.1:0-20035 GCA_044370555.1 Candidatus Nanopelagicales bacterium | reverse complement strand
GAGAGCGCTATGGATCGCGTCGTAACCCCCGTGGTGCTGACCGGGGTGCCCGAGGACAGCGCCGCAGTCGTGGAAGAGACCTTCGGTCCGACAATCGTCGTCAACCGCGTCCGCGATCTCGACGAGGCGGTCGACCACGCCAATGCGTCGAGCTACGGCCTCGCCGCCGCGATCTTCGGCCGCAACCGAGCACGGTGCGAGGCGGCCGCGCGTCGACTGCGCGTAGGCATGGTGAGCATCAACTCGTGGTCCATGAACGCCGGGGTCCCCGCGCTGCCGTGGGGCGGCGTGGGCGAGTCGGGCATCGGGCGCATCCACGGCGAGGACGGTCTGCGTGCGTTCGCGAGGCCGAAGGCGATGGTGAGCGAGCGGTTCCCGTTGCCGTTCTCGCTCACGTCGTTCGACCGGCCCGCGGATGCCGGCCGCCTGCTGGCCGGGGTGATCCGCGTGCTGCACGGCGGCGCTCCGTGGCGTCGCTGACGATCGCACGATGACTGCACCGCCGCCGGCCACCAAGCCGGTCCCGAGCCCTATGCGCCTGATGGTCGTTGCGGCTGGCATTGGCATCGTGGCCGCAGCAGCGGGTGCGGTCCTGCTGTGGCTGCTCGAGGTGCTGCAGGAGTCCATGTTCGAGCACCTGCCAGCGGCACTCGGCTTCGCCGATCCCCCGTGGTGGTGGCCCCTACCAATGCTCGCCATAGGCCTCGGCGTCGTACTCGTGGTCCAACGTCTTCCGCGCGGCACGGGCGCCTCCCCCATCGCCGGCTTCCACTTCGACACTCCACCGGCCACCGCGTTGCTCGCCCTCGTGGCGGCGATCGGCACTCTCGGATTCGGATTCGTGCTCGGCCCGGAGGCCGCGCTGATCCTCATCGGCACGATGATCGGTGCCTTGATCGCGCGCGCACTGGGCCGCGGTGACGACACCGCCGCGGTGCGGGCGTTCATGCTCCTAGGCGGGGTCGCCGCGATCGGCACGGTCTTCGGCAACCCGTTCGTCACGGCGTTCATGCTGCTCGAACTCGCCGCATTCGGCGCACTCCCCGCGGCGCTGCTCGTGCCTTCGCTGATCGCACTGGCGAGCGGCTACCTGGTGCAGATCGGCATCTGGGCGATCCCTGGCATCGGCGTGCACGGCCTGGCCGTACCGGGGCTTCCGACCTACGCGTCCATCGGATTCGGCGATCTACTCGGCGGGGCGGCGGTGGCCGTCGTGGCTGCTGCCATCGCACTGGTCGCACTGACCGGCGGCCGAAGCCTCGATCAGGTCTGGCAACGGCGGAGAGTCACGGCGACGGCCATTGCCGCGGCGGTGACCGCTGTGGCGGTGGTGGTGGCTGCAGCTCTCGGCATAGACGCAGGCCTGATCCTGTTCAGTGGCAACGCTGCGATGCCTGAACTCCTCGCTCAGACCTCACTCGGCACCGTCATCACCATCGTGGTGACGAAGGCAGCGGCGTACGCCGCCGCACTGGGCGGTGGCTTCCGCGGTGGCCCGGTCTTCCCCGCGACCTTCCTCGGGGTCGGTGTCGGCGTAGCGGCTGCCCTGATCGTTCCGGCGCTAGCCCTGCCCGCCCTTGTCGCGGCCGGGATCGCAGCGGCGTGCGCCGCCGTGATCAGGCTCCCTGCGACTTCGGCACTACTCGCCTTCCTGCTCGTCGGCGCCGCCGGGGTCGCGGTCACACCCCTTGCGATCATCGGTGCCGTCATCGGGGCGGGGCTGCGCCGCGCACTGGATGCAGCGGCAGCCGCCAGGTCCGAGGCGACTAAGGCAGCCGGGAGCTAGAACAACCGCAGTCCGTCGTCCTCGGTGCCGCGCAAGCCGTCGTAATCCAGCACGACGCAACGTATGCCGCGATCCTCGGCCAGCGTGCGCGCCTGCGGCTTGATCTCCTGCGCCGCGAACACCCCGCTCACGGGTGCGAGAAGCGGATCGCGATTCATCAGTTCGAGGTAGCGGGTGAGTTGCTCGACGCCGTCAATCTCACCGCGGCGCTTGATCTCGACCGCCACGCTCCGGCCGTCGGCATCGCGGCATAGCAGATCGACGGGTCCGATAGCGGTCATGTATTCACGGCGCACAAGCGTCCACCCTTCTCCGAGCGTCTGGACATGAAGGGCCAGGAGTTCCTGCAGGTGCGCCTCGACGCCGTCCTTCACCAGGCCGGGGTCGACCCCGAGGTCGTGCTCGAAGTCCTGCAACACCTCGTGGAGCGTGATGGTCAGGGTCTCCCCCGCCCTGTTGGTCACCGTCCAGATCTGGATCCCGTCATCACCGACGTCGGGACGCAGGACACAGGGCGGGCTCATCCAGTTCAGCGGCTTGTAGGAGCCACCGTCGGAATGCACGAGCACCGAACCGTCGGCCTTGACCATGAGGACTCGGGTGGCCTCCGCCAGGTGTGCGGTCAGTCTCCCGGCATAGGCAACCGAGCAGCGCGCCACGACGATCCGCACGGCCGATGACCCTGGCCCGTGCTAGCCGACCGGGACGAGACCGCGGGATTCGCGCACGACCTCGACGATGCGGCCCATGATGGCGGTCGCGTCGTAGTCCTTCGGGGTGAACACCGCCGCGACTCCCGCGGCCCGCAAATCCTCGGCGTCACCATCGGGGATGATGCCGCCCACCACGACGGGTACGTCGTCCATGCCTGCCGCGCGCAGGCCCCGCACCACCGCGGGCACCAACTCCATGTGCGAACCGGAGAGGATCGACAGGCCGACAACATGGACATCCTCGGCGACCGCGGCGGCAATGATCTGCTCGGGTGTGAGCCGGATGCCCTGGTAGATCACTTCGAAGCCGGCATCGCGCGCGCGCACGGCGATCTGCTCGGCACCGTTCGAGTGGCCGTCGAGTCCCGGCTTGCCCACGAGGAGTCGCAGGCGAGACCCGCCGAGTTCGGCGCCGGTCGCGGCCACCGCCTCGCGCACGGCCCGCAGGCCTTCGGTCGGTTCGGCCGACGGCACCGCACCGGACACACCGGTCGGCGCGCGGTACTCACCGAAGACCTCGCGCAGCACACCCGCCCACTCCCCCGTCGTCACGCCCACGCGAGCGCAGGCAAGGGTCGCCGCCATGAGGTTGGTCGACGTGGCCGCCTCGCGCCGCAGACGGTCGAGTGCCTCGGCCACGGCAGCACCGTCGCGCTGGGCCCGCCACGCGGTGACGCCGTCGATGGCCGCCTGCTCGACACTCGGGTCGACGGTCTGGAACGCGGTGTCGACGTCGGCGAGCAAGGGGTTGGGCTCGGTTGTCGTGAAGGCGTTGACGCCAACGACGACCGCGTCGCCGGACTCGATGCGCGCACGCCGGAGAGCGTGCGAAGCAACCATCTGCCCCTTCATGTAGCCGCTCTCGACCGCCGCGATCGCGCCGCCCATATCGAGGACGCGATTGATCTCGGCGCGAGCTTCTTCGACGATCGCCGCCACCTTCGCCTCGACCACGTGCGAGCCGGTGAAGATGTCGTCGTACTCCAGTAGGTCACTCTCGTAGGCCAGCACCTGCTGGATGCGCAGGGACCACTGCTGATCCCAGGGGCGCGGAAGGCCGAGCGCTTCGTTCCACGCGGGCAACTGCACGGCGCGGGCACGGGCGTCCTTCGACAGCGTGACCGCCAGCATCTCGAGCACGATGCGCTGCACATTGTTCTCCGGCTGCGCCTCGGTCAGGCCGAGCGAGTTGACCTGGACGCCGTACCTGAATCGACGTTGTGCTGCATCTGTGACGCCGTACCGCTCGCGTGTGATCTCGTCCCAGAGGTCGACGAAGGCGCGCATCTTGCACATCTCCTCGATGAAGCGCACACCCGCATTGACGAAGAATGAGATGCGTGCGACGACCTCACCAAAGCGCTCCGGCGGGACCTGGCCCGAGTCTCGCACGGAGTCGAGTACGGCGATCGCCGTGCACATCGCATAGGCGACCTCCTGCACGGGTGTCGCACCGGCCTCCTGCAGGTGGTAGCTGCAGATGTTGATCGGGTTCCACTTCGGGATGGCGTCGACGGTGTAGGCGACCATGTCGGTGATCAGCCGCAGGGAGGGGCCGGGCGGGAAGACGTAAGTGCCCCGGGAGAGGTACTCCTTGATGATGTCGTTCTGCGTAGTGCCCTGCAGCACGACGGCATCAGCGCCCTGCTCCTCGGCGGCCGCGACGTAGAGCGCGAGCAGCCACATCGCGGTGGCATTGATGGTCATCGAGGTGTTCATCTCGGCGAGCGGGATCTGGTCGAACAACCGCCGCATGTCGCCGAGATGGGCGATCGGCACCCCGACCTTGCCGACCTCGCCGCGAGCCATGGGGTTGTCGGGGTCGTAGCCGGTCTGCGTGGGCAGGTCGAAGGCGACCGAGAGGCCGGTCTGTCCCTTCGCGAGGTTGCGTCGGTAGAGCGCATTGGACTCGGCCGGCGAGGAGTGGCCGGCGTAGGTGCGCATCAACCAGGGACGGTCCTTGCTCATGGCGGCAGGGTACGCCAGTTAACGCTCGCTCACCACGTGCGGGCCGCCAGCCGACCCGCCGCTGTGGTGAGGCTAGCCGTGCGGGCGGTCGTGGTGGCCGGATCGGATGGCGTTGCCGGGGCGCCGCTGGCAGGCTGAGCGCGTGCAGGTGGGCAACTCCTTCTCCTTCATCGTGGGCCCGATCCTGGCTCTCGGGGCCCTGGGCATCCTCATCCTGCTGCTGCGCTGGACCTTCAAGCGCGGATCCTCAGTCGTTGCCGCACCAGCGCGGCCGGGCAGCGCCGAGGAGTACGGCCTGCTCGTTCCCGTCGCCTCACCGGCCACCTACATCGAGGGTGAGGTCGTGCGCCGCTACCTCGAGGAGTCGGGAGTGCGGGCGAATCTCGCGCAAACCCTCGACGGGCCGCGGGTCATGGTGTGGCCGGCCGATGCCGATCGTGCGCGCGCAGCCCTCAGCCGGCGCAGGTAACGAGCCGCCGATCGGCGACCCGCCGGTCAATCACCCTCGCATCAACAGCCGGCACTAGGCCGTCACGCGCTCCACATCGGCCCCGAGCGCCTGAAGTTGCTCGACGAAGCCGGCGTACCCGCGGTCCATGTGGTGCACCTCGTGCACCGTCGTCACACCCTCGGCGACCAGACCGGCGAGCACCAGCGATGCCCCGGCGCGGATGTCGGTTGCCTCGACGGGTGCCCCGCTGAGCAGGGCGCGGCCCCGGACGAGCGCGTGGTGGCCGTCGGTGCGGACGTCGGCCCCGAGCCGGGCGAGTTCGTGGACGAAGCGGAAGCGCGCCTCGAAGAGGTTCTCGGTGACGATCGCAGCGCCCTCGGCAATCGCATTGAGCGCGATGAACTGCGGCTGGAGATCGGTCGGGAAGCCGGGGTACGGCAACGTGACGACGTCGACCGCAGTCGGTCGCCGGTCGATGGTGACGCGGAGCCCGTCGGCCGCGTCACTCACCGCCGCCCCCGCTGCCTGCAACTTCTCGAGGGCGAGTTCGAGGTGATCGGCGCGACCGCGCTCGATCGTGATGTCGCCGTGCGTCATCGCGGCCGCCACCGCCCACGTGCCGGTCACGATGCGGTCCGGCACCGTCTCGTGCGCCGTAGGAGTGAGATGGTCCACGCCCTGCACTTCGAGCATCGAGGTGCCTACCCCGTCGATCTGTGCGCCCATCTGCTGGAGCATCGTGCAGATATCGACGATCTCCGGCTCGCGGGCCGCGTTGTCGATCACGGTCGTTCCTCGTGCGGTGACGGCGGCCATCAGGATGGTCTCGGTCGCACCCACGCTGGGGAAAGCGAGCGGCACGTGAGTACCGCGTAACCCCCTAGGTGCCGATGCAATGAGGTAGCCGTGCTCACTGACCACCTCGGCACCGAGCCGTTCGAGACCGGCGACGTGCATGTCGAGACCGCGCGAGCCGATGTTGTCACCGCCGGGCATCGCCACATCGGCCGCACCACAGCGGGCGAGCAGGGGGCCGAGCACGCAGATCGAGGCGCGCATCCGGCGAACGAGGTCGTAGTCAGCACGGTGGTCCGGATTGCTCGGCGCCGTCACCGCGACGCTGCCCGGCCCGCGCTCGACCGTGCACCCCATCCGACGCAGGAGCTCGGCCATGATCTCCACGTCGAGAATGTCGGGTACCTCGGTCAGCGAGGTGGTGCCCTCGACCAGCAGCGCGGCCGCCATGAGTTTCAGGACGCTGTTCTTCGCCCCCGTCACCCGGACCCGCCCGGCCAGCCGGGCGCCACCTGCGACGCGCAGGGCGTCCCCCGTTGCGGGGGGTAGCGAGGGGGCTGGCACGCGATCACTCTACGCACCGCGGTCGCCGCCTTCCCTCCGATCGCCTACGGTGAGCCCATGGTCAACTTGACCCGCATCTACACGCGGACCGGCGATGACGGCAGCACAGCCCTCGGCGACATGACTCGGACGGTCAAGACCGACCCGCGCCTTGAGGCGTACGCCGACGTGGACGAGGCCAATAGCGCGATCGGCGTGGCCCTCGCCCTCGGTGAACTCAGTGACGACGTGCGCACCCTGTTGACGCGGGTGCAGAACGAACTTTTCGATGTCGGCGCCGACCTATGCACCCCGGTGGTGCCAGAGCCGGAGTACCCGCCGCTGCGCATCACCCCGGACTACGTCGAGCGCCTCGAGGCGGCCTGCGATCACTACAACGGGACCCTCACGGCACTCCGTTCCTTCATCCTGCCTGGCGGCACGCCGGGGGCCGCTCTGCTCCATGTCGCGCGCACCGTGGTACGCCGCGCTGAGCGGTCGACCTGGCATGCGATCAACATGTACGCCGACGGGATCAATCCCGTCACCGCGCTCTACCTCAACCGGCTCTCCGACCTGCTCTTCATCCTCGCACGGTGCGCCAACCCGGACGGCGACGTGCTGTGGACCCCCGGGGCCTCGCGCGAGACCTGAGCGACTCGGGCTACTTAGAGCCCATCGCTACGGCGAGGCGCGTCTCGGCCCGCTTGGCCGCCTTCGCCTCGGCTTCGTCGCCGGCGGATGCTGCAGCCTGGGCCCGCGCCAGAGCCGCCTTCGCCCGTTCGACGTCGATCTCGCGGCCGAGTTCGGCGGTCTCGGCGATCACCTGTACGCGGTTGGAGTCCACGGCGAAGAACCCGCCGTGGACCGCCACGAGGACCTTCTCGCCCTCAAGGGTCTCGATCCGCAACGGGCTCTCGACCAGGAGCGCGAGCACGGGCTCGTGGCCGGGCAGGATGCCGATCTCACCCTCGGGGGTCTTGGCCACGATGCTGCGCGCGGTGCCCTGCCAGAGCAGGCGCTCCGCGGACACCACCGCAACGTCGAGTTCGGCCACGATCAGGACTCCTTGGCGAGTGCGGCCGCCTTGGCCTCGACGTCCTCGATGCCGCCGCACATGAAGAACGCCTGCTCGGGCAGGTGGTCGTAGGTTCCCTCGCACAGCGCCTTGAAGGACGCGATGGTGTCCTCGACCGGGACGAATGAGCCGGGCTGACCTGTGAAGGCCTCCGCCACGAACATGTTCTGCGACAGGAAGCGCTGGATGCGCCGCGCACGGCCGACGATGATCTTGTCCTCCTCGGACAGCTCATCGATGCCGAGGATCGCAATGATGTCCTGCAGGTCCTTGTAGCGCTGCAAGATCTCCTTGACGCGAGCGGCGACACGGTAGTGCTCGTCACCGATGTAGCGCGGGTCGAGGATGCGCGACGAGGAGTCGAGCGGGTCCACGGCTGGGTAGATGCCGAGCTCGGAGATCGGGCGCGAGAGGACGGTGGTCGCGTCGAGGTGCGCAAACGTCGTCGCCGGTGCGGGGTCGGTCAGGTCGTCGGCGGGGACGTAGATCGCCTGCAGCGACGTGATGGAGTGACCGCGCGTCGAGGTGATGCGCTCCTGCAACTGGCCCATCTCGTCGGCCAGGGTCGGCTGGTAGCCCACCGCGGACGGCATACGCCCGAGCAGCGTCGACACCTCGGACCCCGCCTGGGTGAAGCGGAAGATGTTGTCGATGAAGAGCAGGACGTCCTGCTTCTGGACATCGCGGAAGTACTCAGCCATCGTGAGAGCCGCGAGTGCGACGCGCAAACGCGTGCCCGGCGGCTCGTCCATCTGCCCGAAGACGAGGGCGGTCTTGGAGATGACGCCGGACTCGGTCATCTCAAGGAAGAGGTCGTTGCCCTCGCGGGTGCGCTCGCCGACGCCAGCGAAGACCGACACGCCACCGAAGTTCTCAGCGACGCGGTAGATCATCTCCTGGATGAGGACCGTCTTGCCGACGCCTGCACCGCCGAAGAGCCCGATCTTCCCGCCCTTGACGTACGGCGTGAGCAGGTCGATGACCTTGATACCGGTGGCGAAAACCTCGGTCTTGGCCTCGAGCTGGTCGAAGGCCGGGGCCTGACGGTGGATGCTCCACCGCTCCTTGATGTCGAGGGAGGACGCCGGCACATCGAGCGGCACGCCGAGGGTGTTCCAGACGTGGCCCTTGGTCACATCGCCCACCGGCACGCTGATCGGCGACCCGGTGTTGGTCACGCTGGCCCCGCGGACCAGACCGTCGGTCGGCTGCATCGAGATCGCGCGCACCATGTTGTCACCGATGTGCTGGGCGACCTCGAGGGTGAGCAGACGATCGTCCGTCCCACTGATCGACACCGGCACGGTGAGGGCGTTGTAGAGCTCAGGCATCCCTTCGACGGGGAACTCCACGTCCACGACGGGGCCGGTGACGCGGGCCACCCGGCCGACGCTGGTGTTCGTCTCGACGGTTGCGGTCATGATTCCTCAACTCCTTGAAGGGATTGCTAGGCGGAGGCCAGCGCGTCGGCGCCGCCGACGATCTCGCTGATCTCCTGGGTGATCTCGGCCTGACGTGCCTGGTTCGCCTGACGGGTCAGGCTGCGGATGAGTTCTTCGGCGTTGTCCGTCGCCGACTTCATCGCGCGCCGACGGGCGGCGTGCTCCGAGGCGGCGGACATGAGGAGGGCCGTGTACACCGTGTGGTCGATATACCTCGGCAGCAGTGCGTCGAGCACGGCCTCGGGGCCGGGCTCGAATTCGTAGAGCGGGAAGGCCTTGGAGCCGGAGTCGGCCTCCACGACCTTCTCCTCGATCTCAAGGGGCAGCATGCGACGCACACGGGGCTGCTGGCTGACCATGTTGACGAAGTGCGTGTAGACGATGTGAATCTCGTCGAACCCGCCTTCAGACTCGGGCTTCAGGAAGCCCGCGAGGAGGTCGGCGCCGATCCGCTGGGCGTCGCCATACGACGGCTGATCGGTGAAGCCGGTGTACTCGCCCGCGAGCTCACGGCCGCGGAAGCGGTAATAGGAAACGCCCTTGCGACCCACGACGTAGAGGGAGACGCGCAGTCCGCGCTCCTTCAGCCGCGCGATCAGCGACTCCGCCTCGCGGATGGCGTTGGAGGAGTAGGCGCCCGCGAGACCGCGATCGGCGGTGACGACGAGGACGGCCGCCTCGTCGACGACCGTGCCCTTGGTCATGAGCGGGTGACTGGCCACGTCGGTGGCATTGGAGGCCGCCGCCGACAGCGCCGAGTTGAGCTGGGTGAGGTACGGCGTGGCAGCCTCGAGGCGCTGCTGCGCCTTCACGATCCGCGATGAGGCGATGAGCTCCATCGCCTTGGTGATCTTCTTCGTCGCCTGGACGGAGCGGATCCGTCGGCGGAAGACTCGAAGCTGCGCACCCATCGTCTAGCCCCGGACGACCTTCGTGATCTTCGTCGGATCGATCTCGGCGTCGTCGATGGCGGCGACCGGCTGGTCGTTCACCAGCAACTGCCCCGAACTCGTCGTGAACTGCCGCTTGAACGCGGCGATCGCCGAGTCGAGGAGCGCCACGGTGTCGTCGGACAGATCGGTCGTCGTACGGATCGCCTCGAGGATCTGCGGCTTGTCGCGCGCGACGAAGTCGAGGAACTCCGCGTCGAAGCGCCGAATGTCCTCGACCGGGACCTCGTCGAGCTTGCCCGTCGTGCCGGCCCAGACCGACACCACCTCGCGCTCCATCGCCTGCGGCTTGTACTGCGGCTGCTTGAGCAGTTCGACCAGGCGGACACCGCGGGCCAGCTGCGCCTTCGACGCCGCGTCCAGGTCGGAGCCGAAGGCGGCGAAGGCCTCGAGCTCGCGGAACTGGGCGAGGTTGAGGCGCAGGGAGCCCGCGACCTTCTTCATGGCCTTGGGCTGCGCTGAGCCACCCACGCGCGAGACGGAGATGCCGACGTTGATGGCGGGCCGAACACCGGAGTTGAACAGGTCGGACTCCAGGAAGCACTGACCGTCGGTGATCGAGATGACGTTGGTCGGGATGTACGCCGACACGTCGTTGGCCTTGGTCTCGATGACCGGCAGCCCGGTCATCGATCCGGCACCCATCTCGTCGCTCAACTTGGCGCAGCGCTCGAGCAGCCGGCTGTGCAGGTAGAACACGTCGCCCGGGTAGGCCTCGCGACCCGGCGGGCGGCGCAGGAGGAGGGACACGGCGCGGTACGCCTCGGCCTGCTTCGACAGGTCGTCGAAGACGATGAGCACGTGCTTGCCGGCGTACATCCACTGCTGGCCGATCGCCGAGCCGGTATACGGCGCGAGGTACTTGAAGCCGGCCGGATCGGACGCGGGGGCCGCGACGATGGTGGTGTACTCCATCGCGCCGTACTCCTCGAGCGCACCCTTGACGGCGGCGATCGTGGAACCCTTCTGGCCGATCGCGACGTAGATGCAGCGCACCTGCTTCTTCGGGTCGCCGGACTCCCAGTTGGATCGCTGGTTGATGATCGCGTCGATGCAGACAGCGGTCTTGCCGGTCTGGCGGTCGCCGATGATCAGCTGGCGCTGACCGCGACCAATGGCGGTCATGGCGTCGATGGCCTTGATACCGGTCAGCAGTGGCTCCTTGACAGGCTGGCGCTGGACGACGGTGGGGGCCTGCACCTCGAGCGCGCGACGCGCCTCGGCCGGGATCGCACCGAGCCCGTCGATCGGGTTGCCCAGCGGGTCGACCACGCGACCGAGGAATGCGTCGCCCACCGGCACCGAGAGCACCTCGCCAGTGCGGCGCACCGGCTGGCCCTCTTCGATGGCCGAGCCGTCGCCGAGGAGCACGACGCCGATCTCACGAACGTCGAGGTTCAACGCGACACCGAGCAGGCCGCCCTCGAACTCCAACAACTCGTTGGTCATCGCCGAGTGCAGGCCTTCGACACGCGCGATACCGTCGCCGGTCTCGATGACGCGGCCGACTTCCTCACGGGCCGTGTCCGGCGTGTAGGAGGCGACGTTCCGCTCGATGGCCGCGCGGATCTCCTCCGGTCGGATCTGCAGCTCCGTCATGACTGCCCTGCTTCCTTCACTCGTCGCCTTGCGGCGTATCTCGAACCCGGCGCTCAGCCGAGCAATGTCCGTCGTGCCTGCTCGAGACGGCTCGCGACCGTCCCGTCGATCACTTCGTCACCTACTGTCACGTGCGCTCCCCCGAGGACCTCGGGATCGACCGCCACGTTGAGTCGGACCTCGCGGCCCGTGAGCCGACTGAGGGCCGCGGTCATGCGGCGCTCCTGCTCGGCGTCGAGCGGAGATGCCACGCGTACGACGGCGACAACCCGACGACGCTGCTCCGCGGCGAGGTCGGCGAGGTCGGCGAGCACGGCGTCGATGCGGCGACCGTGCAGGTGGCCGACGGCGTAACCGATCACGGTCAATGTCGCCGCGGTGGCGCGGTCGCGCAGGAGGTCGGCAACCAGGTTGGCCTTCGCCTGCGCGGTCTGCGCCGGATCGGTGAGGGCCATCTGCAACTCGGGCGAGGCCTCGACGGCGCGACCGAACCGGAAGATCTCCTCCTCGGTGGCGTCGAGCGTGCCGTCGTCCTGGGCTGCGATGAACGCCGCCTGGGCGCCGAGTGTCTCCAGCGCGATGACGAGATCGTCGTCATGCGACCACCGCAGGCCCACGGCCGCGACCGTGAGGTCGACGGCGAGCGCACCCACACGCCCGCCGAGGACCTGCTCGGCGATCGCCCGGCGAGCGGCCGAGGGCTGACCGGAGTCAGCCAACGCCGAGCGCAGGGTCTTCTCACGGCCGAGGAGATCGGCGACCTGCTGCAGGTCACCGGCCAGGCCGACGATGCCCGCGTCCGAACGGCGGTCCTGGAGGACCGTCGTCAACGCGGACATGCTGTCCCGGCTCGCTCCCAGCATCAGGCTCGTGCCTCCCGCTGCGCGGCCAGGCTCTCGAGGTTGGCGAGGAACTCATCGACGGTCGCGCGCACACGCGCATCGTCGGTGAGCGCCTGGCCCACGATCTTGCTCGACAAGGTCACCGCGACCTCGCCGATCTCGCGGGTTAGCTGCGCCGTCGCCTGCGATCGCTCCGCCGCCATCTGGGCCTCGGCCGCAGCGGTGACGGCGGCGGCCGCCGTACGCGCCTCGGTACGCGCCTCTTCGATGATGGCGGCGCGATCGGCCTGCGCCTGCGTGCGGATCGCCGCTGCCTCCTCGCGCGCCGAGGCGAGCGCGGCCTGGTACTCCGCGAGCGCCTGCTGCGCCTCTGCCTGCGCCTGCTCGGCGCGGGCGATGCCGCCCTCGATCGCGTCGCTGCGGGCGGCGAGAGCCGCCTTGATCCGCGGCAGGGCGATCTTGCCGAGCACACCGAAGACGATGAAGAAGGCGAGGATGCCGACGATGAATTCGTCGATCGGCACGGAGAGGACGCTGGGCGTCTCTCCGCTGCCCGCCGCAATCACGTTGTTCACGGTGCCTCCGAAACTGGTGGGTTAGATCAGCTGCCGAAGACGAACGGAACGACGAAGCCGATGAGAGCCAGCGCCTCTGCAAGGGCGAAGCCGAGCAGCATGTTCTGACGGATGACGCCGTAGGCCTCGGGCTGGCGGGCGATCGCCTGCACACCCTGGCCGAAGATGATGCCGATACCGATGCCGGGGCCGATGGCTGCGAGGCCGTAGCCGATCGAGCCGATGGATCCGGTGACCTCCGCGAGGAGCGACATGTGCGTGTCCTTCCTGTGTCGTGCTCCGACGGTCGATCCGCCGGTTAGTGGGTGGTGGTCAGTGCTCTGCGTGCAGCGCACCGCTGATGTAGACCGCGGCGAGCAGGGTGAAGATGTAGGCCTGGAGCGCCTGGATCAGCATCTCGAAGCCGAAGAGTGCGGTGGTGACAGCGAACGAAGCCGCGGACCCGAGGGCCCCGATGACGTTCGCGGTGAGCAGGTAGAACGTCGCCACGCTGAAGGTGGCGATGAGCAGGTGCCCGGCGAACATGTTCGCGAAAAGACGGACCGCGTGTGTGAACGGCCGGACCAGGATGTTGGAGATGAGTTCGATCGGGGCCAGCAGGATGTACATCGCCTTCGGCACGCCGGGCGGGAACATCATGTTCTTGAAGAAGCCGATCGGGCCCTGGTGCTTGATGCCCAGTGGCACCCACGTGAAGTACACGATCAGGGCGAAGGCGACCGGTATGGCGAAGATGCTCGTGATCGGCAACTGGGCACCGGGCAGGATGCCCATGAAGTTCATAACCCAGATGAGGAAGAAGAACGAGAACAGGAAGGGTACGTAGCGGTCGCCCTCCTTACCGATGATGTCTCGGGCGATGCCGTCACGGATGAACAGGTAGCCCGCCTCACCGACGTTCTGCGCACCGCGCGGCACCAACTTCGGGCGGCGGAAGGCGTACAGGAAGAAGCCGAGCACGAGCACGATGGCGATCGCTACGAGGATCGTGACCTTCGAGATGTCGAACGTCAGGCCGAAGAGGCTGAACGTGACGATCGGGTCGAAGAAGAAGATCTCGGCGCCGGGAGCCGGGAAGCCGCACGGGTCTGCGGCGTTCTCGAACCGGCAGTCCCAGCCTGCAGAGGCGATGATGCTCGCGCTCACTGCGTCTTCCTCCAGGCGGGTCCGGGCTCCACGTCAGCGTGGAGTCGACGGTAGATGAGGTACGTGGCGAGCACGATACCGAGGAGTGCTCCGCCGCCCATAAGCAGGGGTGCGTGACCGACCCAGAGCGAGAGGAGCCACCCCAGGAAGGTGTACATCGCCACCCCGGTGATCAGGTGGCTGAAGATGATCCATCCCATGTCGCCGCCCACCTTGAGCCGACGCGCGGCGTCCGGATCGCGGGCATCAGCCTGCGGGCCCGGGTAGTTCTTGCGGGGGTACGGGGTGTCCGTGTACGACGAGCTCACCGCGGACCGCCCGACTGCCCCGGGCCCGAGCCCGGCTCGATCGTCAGCACCTTGGTGCGCGCGAAGACCCAGACTTCGACCAGCGTCCAGGTGAGGGTGCAGATCACGATCGTGAGGGCGAACACGCGATTGTCGAAGGCGGTCGTGCCGGCGAAGAGCAGGATGAAGACGAAGAGGACGCCGATCTTGACCAGGTAGACGGTCATCGCAACCGTCATCGCCATCTGCGGATTGGTCCGCAGGACACGGCCGAGGACGAACTGGCCAATGGTGAAGAACACGAGGACTATCCCCGTAGCGATGGCCGCGCCGACGACGCCCGGGCCGCCGCGAACGGACCCGCCGACGCCCACGCAGGCAAGCCCCACGACGAGGGTGGCCACGCCGGCGGAGCGCAGGATCTTCAGATCCAACGTCGCGGCGGTGGCGGGGGCGGTTGACATCGCCTCCGAGGCTAGCCGGTCTTAGCCGACCCTGCGCGACGCGGGTCGGCCGCTGCGAGACGTGCGTTACACCCCGGAGCCGGTCTGACGCAGCGGCTCGTTCTCGGACTTCCGGGGGGCCGCCATCGGCCAGAGGACCGCCATGATCAACGCGGCCATTCCGACCGCGAAGAATCCGACCGCCCACGCGACGGGGACGAACGCCAGCGCGAGCGCGGTCGCCGCAACAAGGCCGGACCAGGCGTACATCAGGACCACGGCGCGCATCTGCGAGTGGCCCATCTCCAGCAACCGGTGGTGGAGGTGCTGCTTGTCGGGCGCGAAGGGCGATCGACCGGCCCGCGTGCGGCGTACGACGGCCAGGGCGAGGTCGAGCAGTGGAACCGCGAGTACCGCGATCGGCAGCAGGATCGGCAGCAGCGCGGGGAGGAGGGTGCCGCCTTCGAGCGCGCGCGGGTCGAACTGACCCGAAAGCGTGATGGTGGCCGCGGCGAGAAGCAGGCCGAGCAGCATCGACCCCGTGTCGCCCATGAAGATGCGCGCCGGGAAGAAGTTGTGCGGCAGGAACCCGAGGGTGACGCCGACCAGTAGCGCCGAGATCAGCGTCGCCATGGTCGCCCGCTCGAAGTCGAGTTCGACCGAAAGCAAGTAGCTGTAGCCGAAGAAGGCGAGTGCGGCGACGAACACGATGCCGGTGGCGAGACCGTCGAGCCCATCGACGAAGTTGATGGCGTTGATGCTGACCAGGACGACCAGAACCGTGAGCAGAACGCTTGTCGCGGGATCGAGTACGAAGGTGCCCCCGACGGGCAGCCACACGATGGTGATGCCCTGCAAGGCCATCACGCTGGCGGCAAGCACCTGACCGGCGAGTTTGGTCGGGCCATCCAGTCCCCAGCGATCATCGATGACGCCGAGGACGATGATGATGCCCGCCGCGGTGAGCAGGGCCAATGGCACCGACGCACCGCCGTCGAAGACCGCGCTCATCATCTTGAGCTTGCTCGCCAGGAGCAGCCCGGCCAGCACTCCGAGCGCCATCGCCAGGCCGCCGAGCCTCGGGGTGGGCGTGTCGTGGACATCGCGGTCGCGCACATCGGCGACCGCGCGGATACGCAGTGCCAACGAGCGGGCTACCGGGGTTGCGAGGTACGTCACTGCCGCCGCGGCGAGGAGGCAGAGGACGTACTCGCGCATCTAGGTCGCGCCTATCAGGGCCGCGGATACGCCGGGTAGCGACGTACCAGCGCCTCGACATCGGCCGCGACCTCGGCGGCGGCCTGCGGGGTCACGATCGCGCGACCGATGAGGTTCGCGATCTCCTTCATGTCGGACTCCCCCATGCCCTGCGTCGTTACCGACGGCGTGCCCACGCGGATACCCGACGAGACTGCGGGCGGCGCCGGGTCATACGGGATGGCGTTCTTGTTCAAGGTGATCCGCGCGGCATCACAGCGGGCCTCCGCTTCCGCGCCGGTCACCCCGAGCGGCTGCACGTCGATGAGCGCGAGATGGGTGTCGGTGCCGCCACTGACCGGGCGCATCCCTTCGGCAGCGAGCGCGTCCGTCAGCGTCTGCGCATTGCGCACGACCTGGGCGGCGTACCGCTGGTAGTCGTTGGTCGCGCACTCCTTCAGCGCGACCGCCTTAGCCGCCACGCCGTGCATGAGCGGGCCGCCCTGCATGAGCGGGAACACCGCCTTGTCAATGGCGGCCGCGTGCTCGGCTTTGCACAGGATCATGCCCCCCCGCGGGCCGCGTAGGACCTTGTGCGTGGTGAAGGTCACGACGTCGGCGTAGGGCACCGGACTCGGGATGGCCTTGCCGGCGACCAGGCCGATGAAGTGGGCCGCATCGACCATCATGATCGCGCCCACCTCGTCGCAGATCGCGCGGAAGGCTGCGAAGTCGATCAACCGCGGGTAGGCCGTGGCACCGCAGATGATCATCTTGGGGCGGCGCTGCCGGGCGAGGTCCCGCACCTCGTCGTAGTCGATGAGCTCGGTGTCACGGCGCACGCCGTAGGACACGATGTCGAACCACTTGCCCGAGAAGTTGACCTTGGACCCGTGCGTCAGGTGGCCGCCGTGCGGCAGGCTCATCGCCATCACGGTGTCGCCGGGCATCGTGAAGGCCCCGTAGGCCGCGATGTTCGCGCTCGCGCCGCTGTGCGGCTGCAGATTGGCGTGGTCGGCGCCGAAGAGGGCCTTGGCCCGCTCGATGCCGATCGTCTCGGCCTTGTCGACCTCGGCGCAGCCGCCGTAGTAGCGCTTGCCCGGGTAACCCTCGGCGTACTTGTTGCTCAGGACCGACCCGAGGGTCGCGAGGACGGCGGGTGATGTGAAGTTCTCACTCGCGATCAACTGCAGGCCGCCCCGCAGTCGCTCGAGTTCGCCGAGCACGATGCCCGCGATCTCGGGATCCTCCGCCTCGAGTTCGGCGAAGTCGGGTCCCCAGAACGTGTCCATCGCGCAGTCCCTTCGCTCATCCGCTCGCCGAGGGCCTCGCCGGTGTCACCGCGCAAAGCCCTCGCAGCGGCAGTCTACGCGCCGGGACTGGACGGGCGCGGCGTCACTCGGGTGCGGGGTCGGCCGCGACGACCAACTCGGGGCAGATCGCCACGAGTTCGGAGTCTGGGTAGCCGCCGGAGCGGAGCAGGCGCGGTGGGGTGCTGGTCACGTCGATCACGGTGCTCGGCGTCGACGGTGGCACCTCCCCCGCGTCAAGATAGATCGACACCTCGTCCCCGAGGAGCTCACGCGCCTGCACACCCGACCCCGGGGCGGGGTACCCGGCCCGTGCGGCCGACGTGACCGCCAGTGGGCCGAACTCGCGCAGCAGTTGCAGGGCGAGCGGGTGGAGCGGCATCCGGACCCCGACCGTCCCCCGCGTATCCCCGATATCCCACGCGAGCGAGGGTTGGGCCATCCCGACGATGGTGAGTGGCCCGGGCCAGAACGCCTCCATGAGGTTGCGAGCGTCGTACGAGATCGGGTGCATGAGCCCCTCAACCGTGCGGATGCCCGCGACGCAGACCGACAACGGCAGGTCACGACCGCGCCCCTTCACCGCGCGCAGCGCGGCGACACCTTTGGTGGAGAAGGGATCGACGGCGAGGACGTACATCGTGTCGACCGGGAGTAGCACCACCTCGCCACGGCGCAACGCGCTGATCGCGGACCGCAGGCCGCGTTCGCGGCGGTGGTCGACGGTGCAGTCGAATTCGAACGCCATCGGTCACACCTTGCGGGCGGTGACGAAACGAGGGCGGCGGGTCAGGTCGAGGTGACTACGCACCTGCACCCATCGGACAGCGGGGTCACCCACCGCGGTGCTCGTCGGACGCATGGCAGCAGCATGCTCCAGCAGTCCGGCCACCGCATCACCTTGCACGTCGGCGTGCTCGACCACGAGCAGACCGCCGGGTCGCAGCAGCCTCCCCGCTGTCGCGATGACCCCTCGGATCACATCAAGCCCGTCGACGCCGCCGTAGAGGGCCAGCGCCGGGTCGTAGTCGCGCACCTCGGGATCACGTGGCACGGCTGCGTCGGGGATGTACGGCGGATTCGCGATCACGACCTCGACCCGCCCCGAGGCGTCGGAGAGGAGTCCGCCCGTCCCCGCGCAGGTGATGGCATCGGCCTGGTGCACGGTGACTGAGGATCCGGCCGCGACGATCTGCGGGGCGTGATCCGCAACATTACGCCGGGCCCACTCCGCGGCAACGCCGTCGATCTCGACGGCATCCACTACGGCACCGAGCACCTCGGTGGCCACAGCCAGCGCGATCGCACCGCTGCCCGCGCACAGGTCGACGCAGCGGCGACGTTCGACCGGCAGGGCGGCGAGCGCGTCGATGGCCGCTTGTGCGACGACCTCTGTCTCTGGCCGGGGCACGAACACCCCGCTGCCGACCCGCAGCTGCAAGCGGCGGAACGGCGCGTACCCGGTGAGGTGCTGGAGAGGCACCCGAGCGCACCGGCGCATCAGGAGACGCTCGAAGCGGACCCGGTCGGCCACCTCGAGGCGATCGCTCATGAACAGGTGCGTCCGCGGGACATGCAGCACATGGCAGAGCAGTTCGATCGCATCGGTGCCCGGGGACGGCACCCCGGCCGCGGCCAGTCGCCGCTGCGCCTCGGCGAGTGCATCGCGGATCGAGACCGTCGGAAGGGGGGCCGACTCGTCCGTCGTCGCATCGATCACGCGCGCCGGTCTTCCACGTCGTCAGCATCGAGGCAGGACTGGATGACGTCGTCAAGGTCCCCATCGAGGACCTGATCGAGGTTGTAGGCCTTGTAGCCGACGCGGTGGTCGCTGATGCGGTTCTCGGGGAAGTTGTACGTGCGGATCCGCTCGCTGCGGTCGACTGTCCGCACCTGCGTGCGTCGGGCATCCGACGCTTCGCGTGCCGCCTGCTCCTCGGCCAGTGCGAGCAGCCGGGCACGCAGGATGCGCATGGCCTGCTCGCGATTCTGCAACTGGCTCTTCTCGTTCTGGCACGACACGACGGTGCCCGTCGGCAGGTGCGTGATGCGCACGGCGGAGTCGGTGGTGTTGACGCTCTGGCCGCCCGGTCCGGAGGAGCGGAAGACATCGATGCGCAGGTCATTGGGGTCGATGGTCACGTCAACCTCTTCGGCCTCGGGGAGGACGAGCACGCCCGCGGCCGACGTGTGGATCCGTCCCTGCGACTCGGTGACCGGGACCCGCTGCACACGATGGACGCCGCCTTCGAACTTCAGCCTGGCGTACGGCGCCTCGCCGAGGTCGACCACACCGCGTGCCTTGATGGCCACCGACACGTCTTTGTAGCCGCCGAGGTCGGACTCCTCCGCCTCCAGGACGTCCGCCTTCCAACCGCGACGTTCGGCGTACCTGAGGTACATCCGCAGCAGGTCACCCGCGAAGAGCGCTGACTCCTGGCCGCCCTCACCGGCCTTGATCTCGAGGATGACGTCGTTGACATCCAGTGGGTCGCGCGGGCGGAGCAGATCGCGGACCTGCGCCTCGAGTTCACCGATGCGCGCCGTGAGCGCGTCAACCTCGGCGCGGAAGGCGGGATCCTCGTCGGCGAGTTCACGCGCGGCAGCGAGATCGTCCGTCGCACCACGCCAGGCGCGGTACGCCGTGACGACGGGGCGGAGTTCGGCGTAGCGGCGGCCGAGTTGACGTGCCCGACCGGCGTCTGCATGGACATCCGGATCGGCGAGGTCGTGCTCGATGCGCGCGAACTCATCGGCGAGTTCATCGCAGACCTCGAACACCTGGAAACTCCTCACTTCCGCGTGACACCTGCAGGCGCGTCCGTACTACCGCCCGCTCATGCAAGCACAAAGGCGCCGGTCGGGGGGGGGGGGCGCGCCCGGGGGGGCCCCCGGCCCCCCCCCCGCCCG
>JBILVH010000103.1:0-6056 GCA_044370555.1 Candidatus Nanopelagicales bacterium | reverse complement strand
GACACTGTCGACCCGCTCTAGGCGGACCGCCTCGGTCGACGCTGATGCGTAGGGCACCGTGCTCGTGTCGTCCGGACCGTGCTCATCGGTATGCCCGACGATCAACCGGGTCGGCGTCAGGGCGAGGACGGTCACATGCCGCCGCAACTGGTCCCGGTCGAAGGTGGCCTCGTGGTGCACGACGTAGGACGAGAGGGTCTCCCCGGCGAGGGCCGTCTCCAGTGCATCGGACACCAGATCGGGGTAATACCCGCTCCGCTCGATGTCACCGCGCAGCCGGGCCACCAGGGTCTCGGTCATGCCTCCATCCTGTCATCCCCCACGGCGCGCCGGGACGGACAGCCCCGAGCCGGACACGGGAGAATGACCCCGTGCCCCGTAGACCGTCGCGCCCCGCCGCGCCCCCGCCCTCGCACGGCGCCGTCGTCGACATCGATGTGGCTGAGGAGATGCGGACGTCGTTCCTGGAGTATGCCTACTCGGTCATCTATAGCCGGGCCCTACCCGATGCCCGCGACGGCCTGAAGCCCGTGCAGCGCCGGATCCTGCACCAGATGACCGCCATGGGCCTGCGTCCGGACAGAGGGCACGTAAAGAGCGCCCGGGTCGTGGGTGAGGTCATGGGTCGACTGCACCCGCACGGTGACAGCGCGATCTACGACGCGCTCGTCCGGCTCACCCAGCCTTTCTCGATGCGCGTCCCCTTCGTTGATGGCCACGGCAACTTCGGCTCGCCCGACGACGGACCGGCTGCGATGCGCTACACCGAGTGCCGCCTCGCGCCCGCCGCGCTTGCCATGACCGCCGACCTCGACGAGGACGTGGTCGATCTCGTGCCGAACTACGACGGCCGCGAGACCGAACCTTCCGTGCTACCCGCGGCGATCCCCGCCCTGCTCGTCAACGGCGTGGCAGGTATCGCCGTGGGGATGGCCACCAACATCCCGCCGCACAACCTCGCCGAGGTGGTCTCGGCCGCGCGGCACCTGCTAGCGCATCCGGAGGCCGATGTGGCCGACCTCGAGCGCTTCATCCCGGGACCAGACCTGCCGACCGGGGGGGCGATCCTCGGTCTCGACGGTATCCGGGAGGCGTACCGGACCGGGCGGGGCAGTTTCCGGATTCGTGCCCGGGCGAAGGTGGAGCAGGTGACCGCTCGGCGGTCCGGAATCGCCGTGACGGAACTGCCCTTCGGGGTTGGTGCCGAGAAGGTCATCGAACGCATCGCCGATCTCGTGCGCTCCCGCAAACTCGAGGGCATCGCCTACGTCTCCGACCTTTCGGACGGCGAGCACGGCCTGCGCATCGTTATCGAGATCAAGTCGGGTTTCGTCCCGGAGGCCGTGCTAGACGCTCTCTACCGCATGACACCGCTCGAGGAGAGCTTCTCGGTCAACGCCGTCGCCCTGGTCAACGGTGAGCCGCGCACGCTGAGCTTGCGCGACATGATCTCCGTCTTCGTCGAGCACCGCCTCGAGGTCACCCTGCGCCGAACGCATTTCCGGCGCCGCCGTGCCGCCGACCGCCTCCACATCGTCGAGGGTCTACTCACCGCGCTCGTGGATATCGACGAGGTGATCGAGGTCATCCGCGGGAGTGACGATGCAAGCGCGGCCCGTGAGCGCCTAATGAGTGTGTTCGACCTCAGCGAGATCCAGGCCAACTACATCCTCGACATGCCGCTTCGACGGCTCACCCGCTTCTCCCGCATAGAACTCGAGACCGAGCGCGAGAACCTCGTTGCGAGCATTGCCGACCTCGATGCGATCGTCGGCAGCGACGCTCGCCTCCGTAGCGTCGTCTCCGACGAGCTCGGCGCCGTCGCCGAGCGGTTCGCGAGCCCGCGCCGCACGGTGCTGCTGGACGCACCGATCACCCGCGCCGCGGATCCGATGGAAGTGCCCGACCTTCCCTGCCGGGTCCTGCTGACCACCAGCGGACTCATCGCGCGCATCCCCCTCGATCCGCCCGCACCGGCCACCGGACGTGCGCCGCACGACGCCATCGTCAGCATGGTGCCAGCCACCAACCGCGGGCACGTCGGGCTGCTCACCTCGCTGGGCCGGGTCCACCGTCTTGACTGCATCGAGATCCCAGGGCTGGCCGTTGCGTCTCCGGTGTCCGCGGCAGGCGGCGTGCCACTCGCTGCGCTCATCGACCTCGCTGATGACGAACGCCCCGTAGCGTTGGTGCCTGCTGAACCGGCCGACCTCGTGCTCGCAACTGCCACCGGGGTAATCAAGCGCGTCGGCGGCGAGTCGTTCCCGTCACGATCACCCTGGGACGTCATCCGACTGGCGCCGTATGACCATGTCGTGGGTGCGGCCGCGCTCACCCCGGGTGACGTCCGCGACTGCTTGCTCGTTACCTCTGATGCGCAGGCTCTCCGTTTCGACCTCGCGTCCTTGCGCGCACAGGGACGTGGAGCGAGCGGGGTCGCCGGGATCCGGTGCAGTGCCGGTGCCGAGGTGGTCGCGCTGGCACTCATCGAGCCCACTGATGTCCTCCTCACGGTCTCCGGCAGCGGGGACGCCCTCCCCGGAACCCAGGCCGGGGCAGCCAAGGTCACCGCTGTCGCGGAGATCCCGACGAAGGGTCGCGGAACCGGTGGCGTGCGATGCCACCGGTTCCTCTCGGGCGAGGACCGCCTCATCGCGGCCTGGGCGGGCCCCCCACCCGCGCGCGTCGCCACCCCTGCCGGACAACCGCTCACCATCGCGGACGATCTGCGTCCCCGTGACGGCTCCGGCCGCCCCATCACCGGCCCTCTCGGCGGCATCGGTGGTAGCGCCGGATGACCCAGGTCGCGTCGGTGCGCTGCCGGGACGGGTGGGAGCACCTGCCACTTCACGGCACCGCACCGCGGACCGGCGCATGGCTCGCACTCGAACACGACATCGCGTGGTCCGCCCGGGCTCTGACGAGCCCCGCGCTCACACCTTCGGCGCGGGCGATCATTGCGGCCATCGCCGATGCGGACATCTCCGTGATCCTCTGCCGAACGCGCACTGCGCCCGCCCAGCGGAATCGGTACTGGTTCGCACGGGTGGGAGCTGCGCGCACCCGCACGGGGTGGCTCGACGATCTCGCGGAACACCTCGCTAAAGGCGGTAGACCCGATGACGCACCCGGACACGATCTGGCCGAACCAGTCCTGCTCGTCTGCGTCAACGGCAAACGTGACCAGTGCTGCGCCATCGAGGGTCGCGCGCTTGTGCGCGACATCGCCGCTCGGGACGCTGCCCTCGCGAAGCAGGTCCTCGAGTGCAGTCACCTCGGCGGCCACCGGTTCGCACCGACCGCATTGCTACTTCCGCGCGGTGATGTCCACGGCCGGGTCTACGCCGATGACGCGGCTTCGATCCTCTCGGCAGCCGTCAACGGATGTACCTACCTGCCCACCTTGCGCGGTACTCCGTCGCTCCCGCCACCGCTCCAGGCCGCCGAGATCGAACTGCGTCGCCACCTCAGCGACATGCACACGAGGTTCGAGTACGAACCGGTCGGCTCACCCGACCGTTACCGCGCCACCGCCGGATCCAGGCAGTGGGACGTCCGTGTGTCGCAGACTCCCGCTGGATCACTTGCGGAGTCCTGCGGTGGCGTGCCAGTGGACGTCCACACCTGGCACGTCGACATCGACGACCTCACCTAGGTGCCACAGATCCTGCCGCTGCCCGCAGGCCGTCCCAGGTGTGGATAGTCGTGCGGTCGCGTGCATTGCGCGCACCGAGCGCGATCTCGGCCGCGTCGATGCGGCGCCACCCGTTGAAGTCCACCACCGATCCGGCTTCGACCAGGGCCTCAATCCCGTCGGGTCGACCACCCTTGAGCAATGACGGGGCATCGGCGAGCAGTGTGGCAACCGTGGCAGCCGCATCCTTCTTGTTCGTTCCGATGATGCCGCTCGGTCCGCGCTTGATCCAGCCGGCGACGTAGAGGCCTGGCGACACCCTGCCATCGGTGTGCACCACGACCCCGCGCTGCTCGTCGAATGGAACCCCCGGAAGCCCTACCCCTCGGTATCCGACCGATCGGACTACCAGATCGCATGGCAACTCCCAGACTTCGCCGGTCCCGCGCAAAGCACCCTCGGCGTCTAGTGACGTGCGCTCGAGGACGATCGACTCAACCCGGCCGCTGCCGCGGATCTCAACCGGGCGCCAGAAGAAGTGCACGTGGATGCGCCGCGCAGAGGCACGTGGAGCGCGGCCCGCCCATTCCCGGATCACCTCCAGATTGCGAGCCGCCACCCGATCCTCCGCCGCCACCGCGGCACTGAACGGGTCCACCTCGACACCGGACGGTGAGACGACGACCTCGCAACCGATCAGCTCCCCGAGTTCACGCAGTTCCTTGGTCGTGAATGTGGCCTGCACAGGACCACGACGTCCGACGAGATGTACGTCGGTGATCCCCGACTCGGCGAAGGTGTCCAGAACGGTCTGCGGCATATCCGTGTGCTCGAGTTCGGGGAGGGATTTGGCGAGCACACGCGTGACATCCACCGCGACGTTTCCGACTCCGATCACCACCGCAACTCGGGCGCCATCCAGAGCTGAGCGGATCGCTGTCGCATCGCTGTCGGGGTGGCCGCAGTACCAGTTCACGAAGTCGGTAGCCGCAATGCTGCCCAGCAGGTCTTCGCCCGGAATGTCTAGGCGCCGATCCCGGGCTGCGCCGTAGGTAAGGATCACTGCGTCATAGGCCGCGCGCAGCGCCTCCAAGGTGCAGTCGGCGCCGACCTCAACGCCACCGACGAACCTCACCCCCGAGCGGTCGAGGACCTTCTCCAGCGTGTTGCGGACGGAGCGGATGCTCAGGTGGTCGGGTGCGACGCCGTACCGCACGAGGCCGAAGGGGACGGGAAGTCGATCGAGCACGTCAACCTCGACGCCTACATCATTCTGCGAGGTGAGTGCGTCCGCCGCATAGATCCCACTCGGCCCGGCGCCCACGATGGCCACCCGTAGTGCCCGCGACATGGGATTCCCTTCGGTACACGCGCCCAGGGGTGCGCACTTTGACGAGGGTCCAGTGTGCCACGGCCCCAATGGCAATTCGCGGCAGCGAGGCCTCGGCCGATCGACGGTCTCAGCTCACCGGATTCATTGCGCTACGCGAATGCGACTTGTGGCGGTACATGTCGCGGTCCGCTCGGAGCAGGGCGGAGTCAAGGGGCTCGCTCGCCTCCCACTCAGCCAGTCCGTACGAGAACCGAGCCGGTGATCCCGTCACGAGTCGGTCGAGTACGCGACCCGCCTGCACCCGATCCGCACCGACGAGTAACAGGGCGAATTCGTCCCCGCCCATTCGGGCAACAATGTCTCCCTCGCGAACCTGCCTTCGCCATCCGCGCACGAGATCAGCCAGAAGCGCATCTCCCGCCGCGTGTCCGAGCAGGTCGTTGTACTCCTTGAACCGGTCAACGTCGAGAACTACCACCGTGCTGGGAGAGTCAGGCCAGCGTTCCATGACGGCATGGATCGCAGACGCCTCGACGGCGACGCCGCGCCTGTTCAAAGCGCCTGTCAGCGGATCGGTGAGGGCAGCGGCGCGCAGATCACTCATCAACCGAAGGGTTCGCCGCACGAGGAGGTGGACCAGGATGGCGAGTGCGACCATTGCGGCAGCGAGGGCCAGGCCGACCTGGAGAGATGCCGCAGTCGGACTCGTGCCCAGAGCGAAGGTCAGGACTGCTGAGAGTACGAGGAGGTGCACCGTCAGCAGTGCGGGAGCCAGTACACCGCCTAGGAGCGCTCCAAGAACCACGAACCCGACCGCGAATGTCACGTGGCTCTCGGCGGTCTCACGGGAGGCCACCAGCATCGAGAGTGCGAACGCCGCCACCCACCCGAGCACCATCGCGGGCCGGTTCGACCGCACTCCGCGCAGGGCCCAGCCGAGCAGGGCGGCGGCGCCACACACCGCCGACGTCCAGAACTCGACCCCGCGCGAGTCCTCACCAGACGGCGGCCAGAGGGCCCAGGCGAGGGCCAGGCCAGCAACGAATGCCAGCAGGAGCGCGATACCCGCTGTCCCACGCCACCGCACAG
>JBILVH010000100.1:0-6143 GCA_044370555.1 Candidatus Nanopelagicales bacterium | reverse complement strand
ATTGTCGCGGCCACCGCGGTGAGTCCGGCGCGGTCACGGTCGACGATCACGACCGCCGCACCTGACTCGCTGAGTTGCCGCGCGATCGCTGCGCCGATCCCCGACGCGGCACCGGTGACGATGGCGACGCGGCCTTCGAGGGTGATGTGCATGGTGTCTCCTTCGCGTGTGGCGGGTCCGCTACAGCGTGGTCCGGTGGGCCCCGATCATGACGACGGCAAGCAGGCAGGGTTCGGGGCCGGGGTTGCGCCAGACGTGGCGGGTGCCGTTCTGCACGACGGTGTCACCGGCCTGCAGCAGAGTCTCGACTCCGTTGTCGAGCTGCAGGTAGACCTGGCCGCTCAGCACGACCTCGAAGTCGATGCTGTCGGTGGTGTGCATGCCGTCGGGTTCAAGGTGACCGAGCATCCCCGGCAGCGCGGCCTCGACCTCCGCGACAGCAGCCTCCTGGTCGATGCCCTCCGGCGCCGGCGTGTCGGCCGGCGGGATCACCGAGAACGTGAAGCGGAATCCTTCGAGCGGAGGGAAGTACGTCGCCGCCGGAGGCTTGGCACCGTCGTCCGGGAAGCGCGACTTCGCATCCGCCCCCCACAGATCGATGAACTGCCACCCGGGAAAAGCGGGGAACTCCAGGGCCTCGACCTGCTCATCGCTGGCGAAGACCGAGGTGCCGTCTGGCGTGTGGCCCGTGACGACCCGCCGAACTTTCATCGCCATCAACCATCTCCTTCCTGCTGTGCCGCGGCGTGCGCGGTCAGTGCCTCCACCGCATCGCGCAGGGCCGTGGTGAAGTGCGCCGCGGTGGCACCGTCCACGACCCGGTGGTCGTAGGAGATCGCGAGGGTGCACATCGTGCGCACGGCGATGCCACCAGCGCGGACCACGACCCGCTGCTCCATCGACCCCACGAAGACGATCGCGGCGTAGGGCGCGACCAGCAGGGGCACGCCGGTCGGGACGCCGTACGCGCCGAGGTTCGACACCGTGATCGTGCCGATTCCCATGTCATCGACGGTGAGCGTTCCGGTTCGGGCCCGTTCGGTGAGTTCGTGCCGGGCGCGAGCACGACCCGCGAGGCTCTGCTCCTGCGATCGCCGCAGGACCGGCACCATCAGGCCTTCAGGAGTGTCCATGGCGAGTGTGATGTCGACGTCGTGATGCAGGTCGAGGTGATCTCCGGCGAAGGAGGCGTTGACCTGCGGCTGCGCCCGACACGCGGTGACGACCGCGTCGAGGATCAGGTCGGTGAAGGTCAGGGGGACGACTGCCGACCCCTGCAGGTGCGCGCGCGCCGCGCGCCAGCCCGTCACATCGGCGTCGATCATCTGCGTGAACTGCGGCACCATGCCGGTTGCGAGCGTGCCCGCCATCCGCCGATGCGCGAGGGACAGCGGGGTGGTGCCACCGCTGCCTGGGCTGCGTCGCGGTGCATCTGCTCCAGCCGCGGCGAGTGCGGCCGCCGTGGCTGCGTGGACATCGGCGGGGATGACGAGGCCACCGGGACCCGTGCCGCTGATCTCGGTGATCGCCAGACCTTCCTCGCGGGCGAGTGCCCGGGTGCGCGGCATCGCCCGCACCGGCCCCGACGCTCCGTCGCCCGTGACGTGAGCGGCCGACACTGGCGCTGCGGATACCTGTTCGGTCGACGCCGCGGCGGATGGGTCGTGCCCCGCGCCCGCCTGATCGTCAGGTCGTGCACCCGACACGAAGGCGTCGATCTGCGCCGGGGTGGGTGCCTCACCCGCACCCGCGACGACCGCGAGCACGGTGCCCACCGCGACCGTGCTGTCGGCTGGTACGACGATCCGCACGATCCGTCCCGCCAGGGTCGCTTCGACACTCGTCGTGATCTTCTCCGTCTCGACCTCGTACAGCGGCGTGCCGACCTCGAACTCCTCGTCCACGGCGACCAGCCACGTGGCGAGCAGGCCCTCGTCCATGGTCTGGCCGAGCCGAGGCAGGAAGAGCGCGTGCATCACGCCACCTGCTCAGCGCGGAGCACCGCGCGCACCGCGTCGACCACGTCGGCGGTCTGCGGGATGACGAACCGCTCGAGGTCTTCGTGCTGCGGGATCGGCACGTCGGCGCCCCCGAGCCGCAGGATGGGCGCGGCAAGGTAGTCGATCGCCTGTTCCGCGACGATCGCGGCGACCTCGCTGCCCGCACCCCCGCGCTTCGGGGCCTCGTGCGCAATCACGAGGCGACCGGTGCGGCGGACCGACTCAAGGATCGTGTCGGTGTCCAAGGGGCGCACCCCGCGCGGGTCGATCACCTCGACGCTGATGCCTTCCGCAGCCAGTGTCTCCGCCGCTTCGACGCTGCGGTGGACCAGCGTCGTCCAGGCAACGACCGTCACGTCGGTGCCGCTGCGCACGGTCGCGGCCCGGCCGAGTGGCACCAGGTGCTCGCCCTCGGGCACCTCGCCCTTGAGCCCGTAGAGCCCCTTGTGCTCTAGGAAGACCACCGGGTCATCCGAGCGGATCGCACTCTTCAGCAGGCCCTTCGCATCGGCGGGGGTCGACGGTGTCACCACGTGCAGGCCGGCCGCGGAGATGAGCAGCGCCTCCGGACTCTGGGAGTGCTCCGGTCCGGCACCGTGTGCGGCGCCCTCGGGTGCACGGATCACCAACGGCATCGTGAAGTGGCCGCCGTGCATGTAGCGCCACTTCGCGGCCTTGTTGTAGATCTCGTCCATCGCGATGGAGACGAAATCGGCGTACTGCAACTCGGCGACCGGGCGAAGGCCCGTGATGGCGGCACCGACCGCACCGCCGACGATGAGCGTCTCGGAGATCGGGGTGTCGAAGACGCGTCGAGCGCCGAAGCGTTCCTGCAGTCCCTTCGTGATGCCGAAGGCTCCGCCGAACGCTCCGACGTCCTGGCCCATGACGAACACTCGTTCATCTCGCTCGAGCTCTTCGGCCAGCGCTTCGCGGATCGCCCGCGCATAGCTCATGACGGCCACGGTGCACTCCGATCATGCTGGGTAGCGGCGGTGTCGGCGTACACGAACTGCCGCACGCGGTCGGGTGCTGGCCGCGCGCCGAGCAGTGCCCGCTCCGCCGCGGTGTCCACCTCGGCCCGCGCCTCCTCGGCGATCCGGCGTAGCGTCGCGTCATCAGCCACCCCGTCGGCGATGAGCCGTTGCGGGTACGTCACGAGCGGATCGCGCTGGATCCACGCCTCGACCTCCTCCCGGGTGCGATAGGTCTCGGAGTCACCCTCGAAGTGGCCGCGGAAGCGGTACGTCATGGCCTCGATGAGAGTCGGTCCGTCGCCGCGCCGCGCGCGCGCAACCGCCTCCGACGTCGCCTCGTAGACCGCCACCGGGTCCATGCCATCAACGACCACGCCCGGCATGCCGTACGCGCTGGCACGGTCCGCGACCTGCGGCGTCGCGATCGACGCGGCTGCCGGCACCGACACCGCGAACCCGTTGTTCTCGCACAGCCACACGACCGGCAACTTCCACAGCGCTGCGGCGTTCGCTGCCTCGTGGAAGGTGCCGCGGTTGGAGGCGCCCTCCCCGAAGAAGCACAGCACCACCTGGTCGGTCGCGCGGTAGCGGATCGACAAGCCCGCACCGGCCGCGATCACGAAGCCGCCGCCGAGGGTGCCGCTTTGCCCGAGTACCCCCACCTCGGGCCAGGCGATGTGGACGATGCCGGCGCCGAGCCCGCCGGTGGTGCCCTCCGCCGTGCCGAGGAAGTCGCCGAAGAGCCGGTCGAGGGGCACGCCCTTCGCGATGGCGTGACCCATCCCGCGGTGGTCGTAGAGCAGGTAGTCGTCGGTGCGCAGGGCGAGAGTGGCCCCCACGGCAGTGGCCTCCTGGCCGCGACCCGCGTGGTAGAAGCCGGAGGTGCGACCCTCCTCGATGAACCGGAGGAGGCGCTGCTCCCACGCCGCCACGCGGGCCATCTCCCGGTGCAGGGCGAGCAGTGTCCCGGCGTCGGTCACCGCCACCTCCTCGCCGCCGTCGCGGCCTGCATCGTCGTACCCCGCCGCCCCTGCGAACGTAGCACCGGGGCGGGGATCACCTCAGGGGAATCGGGGAAGGACATCCGACCATTGGCCACTGTCACCGGCAGGCCCGCGGTTCAGGGGCCCTCCGCGACCTGGATCGCGGGCGTCATTCATCGGAGTACGGCGTGCCCAATGCCACCTACGTGACCGGCTACCGCGCAGCCGCTAGCCTCTGCGGCCATGACCGCACTGACCCTCGTGATCGTGATCGCCGCCGCCACCGGCGGCCTCGCCTGGATCGCCTCGCTCATCACCCGCGACACCTCATGGGTGGACCGCCTGTGGTCGATCGTGCCGGCCGTCTACGTCTGGGTGTTCGCGGCGTACGCCGGCTTCGGCGACATGCGCCTCAACGTCATGACCGCGCTGGTCACCCTGTGGGGTGCGCGGCTCACCTTCAACTTCGCGCGCAAGGGTGGGTACACCGGTGTCGAGGACTACCGCTGGGCGGTCCTGCGCGCGCGCATGTCACCGGCGCTGTTCCAGGTCTTCAACCTTTTCTTCATCGTGATCGCACAGATGGCGCTGCTCGTGCTGATCGCCTTGCCCGCGCTCACGGCGTACGACAACCGTGGCACTCCGTTCGGGATGCTCGACTGGGTGCTGACCGTGGTGTTCCTCGCGGCGCTCATCGGCGAGACCATCGCCGACCAGCAGCAGTGGAACTTCCACCTCTGGAAGTCCGCGGAGCGCGCCGCAGGCCGCACCCCCGACCCGCAGTTCCTGCAGACCGGTCTGTTCCGGTACTCGCGGCATCCGAACTACTTCTTCGAACTCGCGCAGTGGTGGATCCTCTACCTGTTCGCGGTGACCGCGACCGGCGTGATCTTCCAGTGGACGATCGCTGGCGCCGTCTTCCTGACCGCACTATTCATCGGCTCCACGCGATTCACCGAGCAGATCACGCTGTCGAAGTACCCGGAGTACGCGCAATTCCAGCGCACGACGTCGATGATCGTGCCGTGGTTCCCGCGGCGTGAGCCGGAGGCCCGCACGGCCTGACCCGCCGGGACTCCGGGCGCGTAGGGTGGTGCGCTGTGGAGATTGCAGAGGACCTCGCCGCCATCGACGCAACGATGCGCAGCGTCGAAGCGGTGCTCGACCTGCCCGCGAAGCGCGCTGAGATCGCTGCCCTCGAGGAGCAGGCGGCTGCACCAGACCTGTGGAATGACCAGGAGCGCGCCCAGCAGGTGACTTCGCGGCTGTCGTTCCTGCAGGGTGAGGTCCGCCGCGCTGAAGGCCTACGCCGCCGCCTAGACGACCTGCCCGTCCTGCTCGACCTTGCCGAGTCCGAGAATGACGCCGATGCCCTCGCGGAGGCGCAGCGCGAATTGCTCGACCTGCAGCGCTCGGTCGGCGAACTCGAGGTGCGCACCCTGCTCTCGGGCGAATACGACGAGCGCGAGGCGCTCATGACCATCCGTGCGGAGGCCGGGGGAGTCGATGCGGCGGACTGGGCGGAGATGCTCCTGCGCATGTACACCCGCTACTGCGAGCGGCACGGGTGGTCATACGAGGTCTACGACACGTCGTACGCCGAAGAGGCCGGTATCAAGTCGGCGACATTCGCGGTCAAGGCGCCGTACGCCTACGGCACGCTGTCGGTGGAGCAGGGTACGCACCGGCTCGTGCGGATCTCGCCTTTCGACAACCAGGGTCGGCGGCAGACGTCATTCGCGGGCGTCGAGGTGATCCCCGTCGTCGAGCAGACCGATCACGTTGAGATCCCCGAGGACGAACTGCGCATCGACGTGTACCGCTCGAGCGGACCCGGGGGACAGGGCGTCAATACGACCGATTCGGCCGTGCGTATCACGCACATTCCGACCGGCATCGTCACGTCGTGCCAGAACGAGCGCTCGCAACTCCAGAACCGCGCTACGGCGATGGCCGTGCTCCAGGCGAAGTTGCTTGAGCGTCGACGGCAGGAGGAGCAGGCCAAGATCGATGCGCTCAAGGGCGATACGAGTGGATCGTGGGGTAACCAGATGCGCTCCTACGTGCTGCACCCGTATCAGATGGTCAAGGATCTGCGTACCGAGCAGGAGACCGGCAACACCTCTGCGGTGCTTGACGGTGAGATCGACGACTTCATCGAGGCGGGCATCCGTTGGCGGCGT
>JBILVH010000099.1:0-6299 GCA_044370555.1 Candidatus Nanopelagicales bacterium | reverse complement strand
ACACTCTCTTCTCCCCCCTCACCCCCACCATCCTCACGGTGTCAGAACGATTCATTTTTCGGCTCGTTTTGACACCGTGAGGAGTGGGGCGGAGCGGGGGGCGGCTGCCCGGCGTAACGGCGTACCCTGCAACGCGTGACCTCCACCCTCGTCATCGACTGCGGGGGCGGTGGCTTCAAGGCGACCGTCCTAGACACCGCGGGCACGATGCGCGCACAACCGATCCGGATTCCCACGCCCTACCCGCTCTCCCCGGACCGCTTCTGCTCCGCATTGGCCGACGTGGCCGCGCAACTGCCCGCGGCTGACCGCGCCACGGTGGGCCTGCCCGGAATGATCCGACACGGTGTCGTCATCAGCACGCCGCACTACATCACAGCGAAAGGCCCGCGAAGTCGGATCGACCCCGACTTGGAAGTGCAGTGGCGGGGCTTCGACGCCCGGGCAGCCCTGGCTGCAGCGCTCGGGATGTCCGTGCTGGTCCTCAACGACGCGGAGGTGCACGGGGCCGGGGTGATCGCGGGGACCGGACTCGAACTCGTGCTCACTCTCGGAACCGGGCTTGGCTGTGCACTGTTCGACGGCGGGCATCTCGCACCGCATCTGGAGCTGTCACAGGCACCGGTGCGCTGGGGATTGTCGTACGACACTTATATCGGCGAGCCGGAACGGCGGCGGCTCGGCAATGCGCTGTGGTCGCGTCGAGTCGTACGCGTCGTTGACGGCCTTCGACCGATGTTCCAGTGGGACCGGCTGTATCTCGGCGGTGGCAACTCCCGCCACATCACCCCGTCACAGGTGGTCAGGCTCGGCGATGACACCGTCATCATGCCGAATGCTGCGGCCCTCGCTGGCGGCGCTCGCGCGTGGAACTGGGCCTAGGCGACTGAGGATGCGAGTCAGCCGCACGCGGTTGTAGCGCAAGATCATCAGGAATGGGGCGTTGACTCCAACGACGATGACCGCGTAGAGCAGCCACAACCACAACGGATTGAAGAAGACCAGCGGCACCCAGGCGAATGACATGAGGATGTGCACCCATTCGGCACGGCGCACTTCGATGAGGTAGCGCCGCAGGCTTGATTCGTCCATGCCGTAGAGCGAGGACTTGCTGTCGCCCCCGGTCCAGGCACCGCCGTCGGGCAACTTGCGGATGAGCCACTGCACGTGCAACCCGCGGTAGAAGTCGACGCGGTCAAATGAGCGCAGACGCAGCGGGCCGCGGTCCGAGGTGAGCCACCGATCGGGCCAGCGCGGGGCTGGTACGCCGACCGTCAGGCCGCACAGGCAGATGATGAGGAAGTCGACTGCGACGAGGATGGCGGTAGCACCGACGTCCACGCGGTCACCTCCCTCACCGTCATCGGGCGGGCCGCCGGTTTGCCGATCAGCCCGTGGGAAAACGGTACCGGCAGCCCACCCCGGCGGCATGCACGCGGCACTGTGGGCGGCGGCACTCGGCCGAAGGGGCGGGCGGAGGGACTAGGCGGCCGTACTGGCCGATGGACTAGCCGGCGGGACTGAGCGCAGAGACTGAGTGGAGAGACTGGGCGGAGGGAGTGGGATTCGAACCCACGGGGACGCGTAAACGCCCCAACGGTTTTCAAGACCGTCGCCTTCGGCCGCTCGGCCATCCCTCCACGCGGCGCTCGCACACCGCGCCGCCAGCCTAGTCCGTGCCGCCACCGCGGCGGTCGGGCGCTACGGACGGTGAAGGTGACCGGGTGTCACGGGGTGCTGAAGTCGACCGAGTCCTCGGTGACCGCGATGACCGACCAGGTGTTCCCCTGCTCGTCGGTGAAGTTGTAGGCCGGGAGCAGCAGCCCGGTGCCGTCGTTCTGCCAGTACTGCGCGAGCGCCAACTCACCACCCGACAAGGTGACGGTGCTGATCGGCACCTGCACCGCGGGCCGGCCGTCCTTGAGAGGTGCGGGCTTCGGTGCCGTGCTGTCAGCACCCTTCGCCGCACCCGCGGCGATCGGTGCAGAGGGATCACTCCACACCATCGTCGGGCTGAGTGCACGCCAGCGCGGGTCGGAGGTGCGCTCAATCGCTTCGCGCGGGCTGACCACGGGGTAGCCCGGGTACTCCTGCAGCCCCGCCGCGGAACCGTACGCCGAGTAGACGCCACCGTCAGCGAAGAGCACGCTCCAGGTCAGCGCACTGCGCATCCCGTCGACCAACTGCGTCGCGGAGACGCTCAGCAGCGGGCTCGACGCGGAGACATCCCACGCAACGGCGTCGGCCGGCACACCGACTCCGGCGAGGAGCGTGCGCGCGGTGCGCTCGCTCCGGTCGCGGTCGGGCATTGGAAGCGAGTCACACAAGGCCGGGCTGGGCTTTGCGGAGTCACCCGAGCCAGAGGACGCGGGCGACGGTGCTGGTTCGGGGGCCGCGACGTCGCTGCTCGTCGATGCCGAGCCGCCACCGCGGCTGTCACTCGACACACCCGGGTCGAGCGGTTCTGAGACGGGGACCTCGTAGACGCAGTTGCGCCACGGATCATTCGACGGGTTGTAGTACGACCAGGCGGCGAGCGCGTCACCGCCGATCCAGATCGAGGGTCCGGATCCGTCGGTCACCCCGACGGTCACGTTGCCCCACTCATCAGTCTGAGGAGTACCCGCAACACCGAACTCCGTTGCGAGCCGCTGGGCGAGCGCGGCTCGGTCGACGCCCTGCGCGCTCAGCAGATAGCCCGAGGCGGTTCCGGTGCTTTCGGCCGAGACGTCCGCACCTGCCGCGAAAATCTGATTGCCCCACCAGCCGTAGGGCATGGACGAGGCCGAGATCTTGGCGTCGGCTGAGATAGCGGACGGGGAGCCGAGCTGTCCGGACCCGGCGACCGCGCGGGAGCCAGAAGCCATATCCGCACCGGGGGCGCCGAGGTTGGGGGCACCCGCGGCGAACTCCGGTTGACCGGTGCCGCCGAGCTGCCGGTTCTGCAATGCGACGATCGGGATCACGGGTGCATCACCGGCAGGTGCAGCGAGCACCCCGGGCTCCGGGGCTGTGGCGCGACCCACCGCGACACCGCCGATCACACCACCGGCGAGTACGGCCACCGCTGCGGCGGCACCCGCGGCGAGCAGCATCGACCGGCGGCGGCTCGGAGCGCCCTGCGATGCGGCAGCGGCGAGAACCTCGCTGCGCAGGGCCGACAGGTCAGGGTCAGCCGAGCCTCGGGCCGGGTCGGCCGAACTCAGCCGCTCAAAGGCAGCCTCTTCGGCAGCAGGGCCGGTGCCGTCAGGGCCGGTGCCGTCAGGGCCGCCGTTCGGGGTGCGATCAGTCATGGTGAGACCTCCACTCCCCCTATGTCAGCCGTCGGCCGGATCTTGCACGGGTCCGGTGTATGGGGAGTGCCGCAGGTGGGTGCGGGTCAGCTGGTCGCCGGGGTGGACTCGGCGGGCGGCGAGACCTCACCGTCGCCCCCGGCCTCAGCAAGCGCCCCCGCGAGCCTCGAACGCGCCCGACTGAGGGCGGCCGCCGCTCCCCCAACGCTCACGCCGAGGGCTGCCGCGAGCCCGGCGCCGTCGAGACCCTCCCAGGCGGCCAGCCGCAAGACCTCACGATCGCGCGTCGAGAGGGTGCCCCATGCCTGCGCGAGGGCGACGTCCTCGATCACGACATCGGCGGGGTCGGCGTCGAGCTGCCGGTCGACCGCGGCGGCATCCCCGACGGGTAGCGGCACAACCCGACGCCGGTGGTTAGCGAGAGTGAGCCACGCGGTCTTGTAAAGCCACGGGAGTTCGGCATCGCGGGGGATCTCGCCCAGCCGTCGCCACGCCACCAGGAAGACATCGGATACCAGGTCGTCGACATCGGAGGGGTTCGCTGCGCGCCGGCGCAGATAACGGTGGACCTGCGGGGCATAGGCGTCGAACAGCGATGTGAACCGCTGCTCCCTGTCCACCCCGGCTCCCTTCACCCTGCGTCCGCTCCGCCGACACCCACACCCTCGGACCGGCCCGCAATCCGGTCGACCCGACGCTAACCGACGCTGCCCGCACGCTACTCCGCTGGCGAGGCATACCGCCCGGTGGTTCAGGTGGCTACATCAGTCCGTGCCTTGGGCCGGGTCATGCACGCGAGCACCCTGCCACTAGATCCGTCCTGCCAGACGCAGCGGGACCACGCAGGGTTCCCACGGTGCCGCGCGGAGTGAGCCACGGCAGCGCACGACTCGGTCGCAGGACCGACCCGACATCCGGCGTACGACGAATGTTCACCGAACGGCGCTGCGCACCCAGTCCGCGAGCGCCCGCGCGCACGCATCCATCGTCTCCTGCCACGTGCGCGCGGCCGTACCGTCGGCCGAGTCACTCACCTGCTTCACGAGTGTCACGGGTACCCCGACCGCACGGGCCGCGGACGCCACGGCGTACCCCTCCATGTCGACCACGTCGGCGCGCTGCGCGAGTCGGCCGCGCACGACTGGGTCGCTGATGAACACATCGCCGGTAGCGAGTACCGCCGACCTCCCGGCGTACGTAGGGGCGAGACCTAGCACCGGCGCCGGCTCGAATCCCACCAGTGCGGCGAGCGCAGCGTTGTCGATGTCGTGTTTGAAGACTTCGTGGACGACCAGGGTCCCGGTCGCATCCGGACGTAGTGACCCGGCGGTGCCTAGGCTGATCACCTCTCGCGGCCGCTGCCGGGCCAGAGCCACCGAGACCGCGACCGCTGCGGCCGTGCCTCCGACACCGGTGATCAGGACCGGTAGGCCGAGATCGCGCACGTGGGCGGCTTCGACCTCGAGTGCTGCAGCGAGCAACGGCCGGTCCGCGCGGATCTCGCCGTAGAGGTGCATGGTGTGCAGCGTAACGGTGCTGAGCAGAGCCACAGTGCTATGCGGAACAACAGTGCGATGCGGAACGACGGTGCGATGCGGAACGACGGTGCGATGCGGCATGCTCGCTCCCGTGGGCGAGCACCGGGCACCGGCAGGGAGTCGCAGCGTGCGTGTCGCAGCAGTGGTTCTAGCGGGCGGGTCCGCTACGCGGTTCGGATCCGACAAACTCGCCACCCGGCGCGATGGGACGACACTCCTCGGCGCCGTTCTCGAAGGCGTCGCGCGATGGGCGGACGACATCGTCGCGGTGGGGCCACACAGTGGGCGTGCTGGGACGGAGGACATACCCAACATCACCTGGACCTGCGAGGAGCCGCCAGGTGGTGGCCCTGTTGCGGCGCTGGCTGCTGCCCTCGCAATCGTGGATACCGAGATCGTGCTGCTGCTCGCCGGTGATGCACCGAACGGACCCGACGCCGCACCCACCCTGCTTGATGCGCTCGACGCGCAACCGTCAGCCGATGCGGGGATAGTCGTCGACTCCCGAGGCCGGCTCCAGACACTCTGCGCCAGCTACCGCGTCATACCGGTACGCCGTCGCCTCGCCGAACTCGCCGAGATTCGCGGCGGTGTACTGGCTGGTGCGGCGATGCGCGATCTCGTCGACGGCCTCGCGCTGATCGAGGTTCCGGACGCATGGGGCGCGACGCACGACATCGACACGCCTGGGGACGCCGACCGCCTCGGCTACGCCTGATCCTGCGGCCGATCACTCCCCGCAGTGCAAGGCTTCGCCACGCCCCGTGGCTAGTCAGCCGGGGCCCAGGAGGGTGCGCGCTTGGTCAGGAAAGCGGTCATACCCTCCTGTGCCTCAGCCGACCCGAAGATCTCCGCGGACATCCGGGAGGTGAAGGCGAAGGCTTCGGCGCGCGGCATCGTCGGCACCTTCCGAAGCAGATCCTTGGTATGCGCGAGGGCCAGCGGCCCGCACTGGAGGAAGGCCTTGATATAGCCGTCGATGGCCCCATCCAATTCATCGGCCGACACCGCGGCTGTCACCAGCCCCGCGCGGACGACGCGCTCCGCGGATACGCGCTCACCCGTGAGCAGCAATTCGCGGGCATCCGTCGGGTGCATGCGCATCAGGCACGGTACGGAGATGACAGCGGGTGCCGCGCCCACCCGCACTTCACTGAAGGCGAACTTCGCATCGGACGCCGCAATCGAAACATCGCAACAGGCCACGATGCCGTTGCCACCGCCGGCGACATGGCCCTGGATCCGGCCGACGATCGGCTTCGGGTTATCGAGCATCGCGGTGAGTGCGTCGACGAGCATCTGCGGCCCTGCACCCCAGTCCCCCGATGACACCGCGCTCGCCAGGTCGGCACCCGCGCAGAAGGTGTTGCCGGTTCCCGTGATCACGATGACGCGCACCGCATCGTCCGTACCCGCCGCGGTGAAGTTGTCGCGCAAGGCGACCATGCCATCGGGCGACAGTCGGTTG
>JBILVH010000003.1:0-20830 GCA_044370555.1 Candidatus Nanopelagicales bacterium | reverse complement strand
CAGCGGGAACGACGCGGTACTGACCGGCGCCGGCCAGACGCAGGAGCGCGTCGAGTTCGGCCGCCCGCGCCCGGTCCTCCGCCGACTGCTCGACGAGGGCGCGGAGCCGGTCGTTCTCCTCCCGCAGCGCAGAGATGGTCGCCTCCGAATCGCGCCAACCGGCGATACCGGAGAAGAAATCGCCGACGGGGGTCACGACCGCGGACACGGCCCGCTGCAGCGGGGAGAAGATCGCGTTGCCGATCGAGCGGAGCGGGCCCGCCGCAGCCGAGTCGCTACGTAGGGACAGGACGATCAGGGTCAGGCTGGTCAGGACGAGCAGTGCGAGCAGCAGTCGAACCCGTCGGGACCTCATGCCGCGCGCCTACACCACCGCCCCGCGGCGGATCAGTGCCGGGGCTCCGAGATCAGCACCTGCTGCAGGGCCTCGAACTCCTCGACGCACTTCCCCGAGCCGAGGGCCACGCAGTCCAGGGGCGCCTCGGCGATGAGGATCGGCATCCCGGTCTCGTGCCGGAGCCGCTCGTCGAGCCCGCGCAGGAGCGCACCACCACCAGTGAGGACTATGCCGCGGTCCATGATGTCGCCGGACAACTCGGGGGGCGTGCGATCAAGGGTCGTCTTCACCGCATCGACGATGGCGTTCACCGGCTCGTCGATCGCCCGCCGGATCTCGTCCGCGGTGACGACGACGGTGCGGGGCAGACCGCTCACCAGATCCCGACCGCGGATCTCGGCGTGTGGTTCATCCGGCGCCGGGAACGCGGAACCGATAGCGACCTTGATCTCCTCCGCGGTGCGCTCGCCGAGCATCAGCGAGTACTCCTTCTTGACGTACTGGATGATCGCATTGTCGAGTTCATCACCACCGACGCGGATCGAGATGCTCGTCACGATGCCACCGAGGGAGATGACTGCGACCTCGGTTGTGCCACCGCCGATGTCGACGACCATGTTGCCGGTCGGCTCGTGCACGGGGAGCCCGGCGCCGATCGCAGCGGCCATGGGCTCTTCGATGATGTAGACCTTGCGCGCACCGGCGGCGTAGCCAGCGTCCTTCACCGCGCGCTGCTCGACACCGGTGATGCCCGAGGGCACACACACCACGAGGCGCGGCTTGGCCAGGTGGCGACGCCGGTGGACCTTCTGAATGAAGTAGCGCAGCATCCGCTCGGTCGTGTCGAAGTCGGCGATGACGCCGTCCTTCAGGGGGCGAATCGCGACGATGTTGCCGGGCGTGCGCCCGATCATCCGCTTGGCGTCCGCGCCGACGGCGAGGATGCCGCCGGTGTTCTGGTTGATCGCCACGACGGACGGCTCGTTGAGGACGATGCCGCGGCCGCGCACGTAGACGAGCGTGTTGGCGGTGCCGAGGTCCACGGCCATATCGCGGCCGATGAAGGACATGTTGTTCGCCATAGTTCCCGAATGGTACGCGCCAACCGGCCCCTAGGGACAATCCGCCGTTGTGCCACGGGCCGAAACCCCGACCTCGTAGACCGATCCGGGCCCAAGGTCAGGCGGTGCCGATCTGGGCCGCCCGGGCGATCTCGACGCTGCGGAGCCGCTCCTCCAGCCGTTGCGCGACGTCCGCCGAGGGGCCGAGGTCATAGGCCGCGGCTACGACCGCACCTAGGTCCGCCCGGTAGTCGTGTCCCACACTCTCGAAGCGACCGGGCTGGATGTTGGTCGCGAAGAACGTGTCGATGAGCACCTGGAGCCACGTGATCCCCGGGAGCCATGTCATCGAGGGGGGGACACCCCGGCCGCGCGGTCCACCCGGCGCGAGCCAGTCGGGCCGGTGCACCATGAGTCGCGGACGGTTGTGCACCACCGGGTCACCGTCGTGTTCGAGGAACCACACCCGGGCCGGCGAATGCGGGTCGATCTGCTCGGGTCGATCGACGCATGTGGATTCCTGTGCCACGGATGCGTGCAGCGCATCCGACATGCGACCGCCCGGTGTGCCGACCCAGAGTGCGCGATCGACGTCGAAGTGGTCGAGCGCCTCCGCGGCGTCGATGAGTGCCGCCTGCTGGACCCGCGCACCGAGGCTCTCGCCGTACAGCAGGAGTCTCGGCCGCTGCGCGCGACCGGCGAGCTCGCGATGCACCGCCTCGAGCAACGCGCGCTGCGTGAGTGCGGCAAGCGAGACCTTGCCGAGGGAGAGGAACGACGGCAGCAAGCCGTAGCCCACGGCGACGGACGCGCAGTCCCCGCGGGTGAGGTTCTCGACGACCTGCAGAGGAGTGGGGTTGGCGAAGCCCGTGCCCGCCGGCGCTTGCACGATCAAGACGCTGCGATCGAAGGCGCCAGTGCGCTTCAGTTCGGCGATGGCAAGCGCTACGCGCTCGTCGACGGTCGGCGCACTCTGCACACCAACGAATACCCGGATCGGGTCCGCGACCGCGTCACCACCGGTGACGAACGCGATGTCGTCGCGCGTCGCACGCGACCACAGGAAACGCGCGCCCTCGCGGCCGACGGTGACGTAGTCGACGACGGAGCCGGGTGAGCACGACACATTCGGGTCGGTGGGCGGGTCAGTGAAGCAGGCGTCGATGCGCGCACCTGCTTGCTGCAGGCCCGCGAGGGCCTTGCGCGCGGGGACCACCGCCGCCGCGGCCGCCAGCAGTGATGCACCGGCCAGCGCGGCCACGACCCGCGGTCGGATCCCACCGGTCACCAGCAGCGCGGTCGCGGCCGTCTTGCCCGCCACCGCGCCGACGACCGCCGCGCGCACCGGTGTCGGCCAGGGCATCAGGGAGGGGCGCGCCGCCGCGACCCCGGCGGCCGCACCCGTCGCCACCGCGGCGGCGAGGCGGAGGACTCGGGCCCGGGTCGGCACGGTTAGGCGAGGTTCGGGAAGAAGAGCGCGATCTCCCGGGCTGCGCTCTCGGGCGAGTCAGAACCGTGGGTCACATTGTTCTGCGTCTCGGTCGCAAGGTCGCCACGGATCGTGCCGGGGGCGGCATTCGCCGGATTCGTGGCGCCCATCATCGACCGCCACGACGCGATAGCACTCGGGCCCTCGATCACCGCGGCCACGAGCGGTGCCGAGGTGATGAACGCGACGAGGTCATCGAAGAACGGCTTGCCTCGGTGCTCGCCGTAGTGCTCCTCGGCTACGGCCGCGGTGAGAGTGCGCAACTCCAGCGCGACGACGGAGAACCCCTTCTTCTCGATGCGGCCGAGTACCTCCCCCACGAGTCCACGGGCGACGCCATCGGGCTTGATCAGGACAAGGGTGCGCTCAGTCATGCGTCGAGGGTATCTGCCCCGCCGGACCGGCGGGCGAGTCGTAGGCAGTAGAACCACAGGAGGCCGAAGACCGCACCGATGATGAACATCGCGGGGACGAGTAGCCCGCAGGCGAAGACCAACCCCTGCAGGACCCACCCGACCGCGATCGCCCGCGGCCGGGTCAGGGCTCCGATGAGCGCGATGAGGGCGACGGCAAGGGCGATTCCGCCCGCGATGAACACCGCGGGCGGAGCGTTCAGCCACCCAGTCACGATCACAGCGGGAATGGCCAGGAGTACGACGACGGCCTCGAGGCCGAGAACCGACCCGCCGAGGACTCGCAGCGCCCGCTCGTCCATCAGATCCGCCCGCGCAGCAGACGAACCGCGTCGCCGGCCGTCGCGACCGATCCGGTGACCAGCACCCCGAGTCCGGAGATCGACGAATCCCCCGCCTCCTCGGCCAGGTCCACCGCGCGGGCGATCGCCTCCGGCAGGGAGGGCACGACCTCGACGCGGTCGTCACCGAAGACGGTGACAGCGATGGCTCCGAGATCATCCGGGTCCATCGCGCGCGGTGACGAGTTGCGCGTGACGACGACGTCATCGACGACCCCGACCAGCGCATCGAGCAGTCCCTCCGCATCCTTGTCGCCGAGCACCGCGACGACCGCGACGAGCCGCGTGAACGTGAACGAGTCCTCGATGCTCTCAGCGAGTGCGCGGGCACCGTGCGGATTGTGCGCCGCGTCGACCAGGATGGTGGGACTCGTACGCACGACTTCGAGCCGCCCCGGAACGCGCACGGCGGCAAACCCCTCGCGCACGACCTCGGCGTCCAGCGGACCGCCACCGAGGAACGCCTCGACAGCAGCAAGTGCGCAGGCCGCGTTGCCCGCCTGGTGGGGCCCGAACAGGGGCACGAAGATGTCGTCGTAGACCGTGACACTGCCGCGCAGCGCAAGGACCTGGCCCCCGACCGCGACCTGCCTGCTGAGCACGTCGAAGTCGCGGCCCTGGATGATCGGCGAGGCACCCACCTCGGCGCAGCGCGCGAGCAGCACCGCCATCACGTCGGGGGTCTGCATGCTGATGACGACCTGTGCCCCCGGCTTGATGATGCCGGACTTCTCCAGCGCGATCTCCGCCGCGGACTCACCGAGCAACTCCGTGTGATCGAGGTCCACCGGCATGACCATGCTGACCATGCCGTCGGCGACATTGGTCGCATCCCACGCGCCGCCCAGGCCGACCTCGATCACTCCCGCGTCGATGGGCGCGTCGGCGAATACTGCGAAAGCGAGCCCGGTGAGGACCTCGAAGAACGACATGCGCGGTCCACCCGCGGTTTGGCTCTGCCCGTCGACCACGTCGAGGTAGGGGGCGAGTTCCTCGTAGGCGCGAAGCATGTCGTCCTCGGTGATCGGCTCGCCGTCGAGGCAGATGCGCTCGCGAGTGTTCAGCAGGTGCGGGCTGGTGTAGAGGCCGGTGCGCAGGCCGTGTGCCCGGAGGAGCGACTCGACCATGCGAGCCGTCGACGACTTGCCATTCGTGCCCGTGATGTGGATGACCGGGAAGGTCCGCTGCGGCCCGCCGAGCAGGTCGACCAGCGCGCGGATCCGATCGAGGCTCGGCTCCATCTTGTTCTCTGGCCAGCGGGAGAGCAGCGCCGCATCCACGTCGAGTGCCACCTGTGCAGCCTACGGCCCCGATCCGGAGCGGGCCCGCGGTGCGCACCCCATCTAGGATGACCGCTCGTGACCGCATCCCTCCCCGACTCGCCATCCATCGACGGCATCGAGGCTCGATGGGCGGCGGTCTGGCAGGCGCAGGGGACCTACACCTTCGACCGCACTCGCACCCGCGAGCAGGTCTACTCCATCGACACACCGCCGCCGACAGTGTCGGGGTCACTGCATGTGGGGCATGTCTTCTCGTACACGCACACCGACTGCATCGCGCGGTACAAGCGGATGCGCGGATACGAGGTGTTCTACCCGATGGGCTGGGATGACAACGGTCTGCCGACGGAGCGCCGGGTCCAGAACTACTTCGGCGTGCGCTGCGATCCGTCCCTTCCCTACGACCCAGGCTTCACTCCGCCCGACGAACCCGACCCGAAGCGGCAGATCCCGGTGTCACGGCGTAACTTCGTCGAACTCTGCGAGCGGCTCACCGCAGAGGACGAGGTCGCCTTCGAGGAGCTGTGGCGTCGACTCGGCCTATCGGTCGACTGGAGTCAGACCTACCAGACGATCGACGCCAATGCGCGCGCCGCATCACAGCGGGCGTTCCTGCGCAACCTCGCCCGCGGTGAGGCGTACCAGACGGAGGCACCGACGCTGTGGGACGTCACCTTCCGCACGGCGGTCGCGCAGGCCGAACTCGAAGACCGCGAGCAGCCGGGCGCTTACCACCGCATCGCATTCACCCGCCCCGGTGGCGACCCCGTGCATATCGAGACCACGCGGCCCGAACTCCTCGCCGCCTGCGTCGCGCTGGTGGCGCATCCTGACGACGAGCGCTACCAGCCGCTTTTCGGTACAACGGTGCGCACACCCCTCTTTGACGTTGAGGTCCCCGTCGTCGCCCACCGGCTAGCCGACCCTGAGAAGGGCTCCGGCATCGCGATGATCTGCACCTTCGGCGATGTCACCGACGTTACCTGGTGGCGTGAGCTCGACCTGCCGACCCGCCCGATCCTCGGCTGGGACGGTCGCGTGCTCCCCGAGACTCCTGAGTGGATCACCACGCCGACTGGTCGCAACCTCTACGCCAGCATCGCCGGGGCCACCGTCTTCACCGCGCGTACCCGCATGGTCGAGGCCCTGGCCGACCGCGGCGACCTCATCGGGGAAGCGCGGCCCATCACGCACCCGGTGAAGTTCTTTGAGAAGGGTGATAAGCCGCTTGAGATCGTGACCACTCGCCAGTGGTACATCCGCATCGGCGGACGCGACGCTGGCTTGCGCGATCAACTACTCGCGCGCGGCCGCGAACTCGCCTGGCACCCCGCGCACATGCAGGTGCGGTACGCCACATGGGTCGAGGGCCTCAACGGTGACTGGCTGATCTCGCGGCAGCGATTCTTCGGCGTCCCAATCCCCCTGTGGTACCGCCTTGACGACAACGGGCAACCGACGTACGACGCACCGCTCGTCCCCGACGAGTCGCTGCTGCCCATCGACCCCTCGACCGACGTGCCCGCCGGCTTCGATGAGTCGCAGCGCGGCGCACCTGGCGGGTTCATCGCGGACCCCGATGTGATGGACACCTGGGCGACGTCGTCTCTCACGCCGCAAATCGCCGGCGGGTGGGAGCGCGACGCCGACCTCTGGTCGCGCGTGTTCCCGATGGACCTGCGCCCGCAGGCGCACGAGATCATCCGTACCTGGCTCTTCTCGACCGTGGTCCGCGCGCATCTCGAGTTCGACACGCTCCCGTGGTCCAACGCGGCGATCAGCGGGTGGATCCTCGACCCCGACCGCAAGAAGATGAGCAAGTCGAAGGGCAATGTCGTCACACCCGTCGACCTGCTGGAGCAACACGGCTCGGACGCCGTGCGCTACTGGGCTGCGAGTGGCCGCCCGGGCACTGACACGGCGTTCGACGTCGGTCAGATGAAGATTGGACGCCGACTCGCCATCAAGATCCTCAACGCGTCGAAGTTCGTGCTCGGCCTCGGATCGCGCGAGGACGATGCCGCAATCACCGAGCCGCTCGACCGGGCACTGCTCGCTGCGCTGGCAGATCGGGTCGCGGCCTGCACCGCCGCCTTCGAGGACTACAACTACGCGCGCGCCCTCGAGCTGGCAGAGGAGTTCTTCTGGTCCTTCACTGACGATCACGTGGAACTCGTCAAGGACCGTGCGTACGGCGGCCAGGGCGAGGCTGCGGCCGCATCCGCGAAAGCGGCACTCGCCACCGCCCTCTCGGTGCAGCTGCGTCTGTTCGCGCCGTTCCTCCCCTTCGTCACCGAGGAGGCGTGGTCGTGGTGGCAGCGCGGTTCGATTCACCGCGCCGCGTGGCCCGATGCCGATGCGCTTCGTCGGGTCGCACGCGGAGGCGACCCGCGGGTCGTGGAGGAACTTGCGGCCATCCTCTCCGGTGTTCGACGCGCCAAGAGCGAGGCCAAGGTATCCATGAAAGCCGAGATCGCGTCCCTGACGATCACAGCGCCCTCCGACGTTGTCGCGCGGGTGAAGTCGGTGGCGGTCGACCTCATCGCTGCGGGCCGCATTGGCACGATCGAATGGTCAGTCGCAGACGGAGCCATCGAAACGAGCGCGCGACTCGCTCCTCCGGTGGGGTGACGCCCGCCTGCCGGGCATCGGCGGGCAGCAGTCGGTGCGCACGATTGATCGCATCGAGCGGTGGGCGCAGGGCGGGCCGACGACGGGCGGCATGCTCATCCCGTGAGCCGTCACCGCCGCTCACCGCCCCGGCTCAGGTAGTTTCAGTCACATGCCTCGACGCCTTGCCCGCGCCCTCGCCCCCGTCGTCGTAGCACCGCTCCTCGCGCTCCCCATAGTGATGGCTCCCCCGAGCACGGCGGCCGCGTCCGTGACCCGGCTCGACGATGTGGTGATCACCATCACCAGCCGGACCGTGATCGATGTCGGTCGGACCGGCAGCAGCATCGGCGATCTGACCATCACCGAGGGGACCGTCGCGGCCAATGGGGAGCGCGTGGGCTACTTCACTACGCGAGTGGTCGTCGTGGTGCCCGGTGCCAACTCCGAGCGCCGGGACACCTACGTACAGTTGCGACTCCCCGGCGGGGCGCTGCTGCTGCGGCAATTGCAGGTGGACCCCACTGGCGCACCGCCCGATTCCACCCACCGGATGGCCATCGTCGGCGGTAGTGGGCCCTACCTGGCCGCGCGCGGCCAGGCCGTGGTCAGTCCAGCCGGCCGAGGTCAACTCCACTTGCGGATGGAGTACCAACCGGTTGAGGGCATGAGTGCCTTCCAGACCGATAGCTACCGCCGCGTGGTGACCGATACATCCCCAGGCAACGTGGGCGCCGGGGACGAGATCGCAGTCACCGCACAGACCGTGCGCGGGTTCCTAGCCATCGACCGACAGCGCTTTCCGTTCGCCTGCGGTCAGACCTCCGCCGATGTCGAGGGCATCGGCGCGCCAGTGATCGCCTCGTGGGTGTGCCGCTACTCCATGCCCGGTGGCAGCCTGGTCACGACCAGCGTCGGGCAGCAGGCGGGTGGCACTCCACCGGCTACTTCGGTGACCCAGGCGGTCATCGGCGGCACCGGGGACTACGCGGGAGCCCGCGGCGAGGTGACCATGGCGGAGCCGGACTGGTCGGTGAGTGGCCGGATGTCCGTCACCCTTGCCATCAGTAGCGGCGACTACCGCCTCGCGCGGCCAGGCTGGGATCGCGACCGCACCGGCCGCTGGGCCGTACCCCTTGGCGAGCGACGACTCGGTGAGATAGTCATCGCCGAGGGGGAGCTTGCCGGCCAAGGGGCCTCCCCCAGCATCGGCTACACGGTGCGCACGGGCGCGATCAGGGACCGTCGCATGACGCAATTCGCGTTCTCGATCGACGGAGACACCCTTTACGCCACCGCGATGTTCAGCACCACCGGCGGCCAACCACCGTCGACGCCGTACCTCGCGCTAGTCAACGGGGGCACGGGAAACTTCATCGGTGCCACAGGTGTTCTTCGGGTGGTCCCGACTGGCGCCACGACAGCCGACATCAACGGCAACCTCAAGCTGGCACCAGTGCGCCCGTAACGAGCCGGGCAGGGCTAGGCGGACTCCTTGCGCGCGCGGCGCTTCGGGGTCTCGGTCTCGCGCGGCACCAGGGTCGGTAGCACGCTGTCGCGGACGACGCCCGCCGTAACGACCACACGTGCGACGTCCTCGCGGCTCGGGACGTCGTACATCACCCCGAGCAGGACCTCCTCAAGAATTGCCCGCAGCCCGCGCGCACCTGTCCCCCGCAGCAAAGCCTGATCGGCGATCTCCTCGAGCGCCTCCGCGTCGAAGTCCAACTCGACCCCGTCGAGCTCGAACAACTTCTGATACTGCTTCACCAGCGCGTTCCGCGGCTCGGTCAACACCTTGACCAGGGCCTCGCGGTCGAGCTTCGTCACCGAGGTGAAGACCGGCAGTCGGCCCACGAACTCGGGGATCAGCCCGAACTTGAGCAGGTCCTCCGGCATGACCCGGCTGAAGATGTCATCGGGGTTCGTGTCGGTCTCGAGATCGACCCCGTCATCGGCCACCAGATCGAAGGTGAAGCCGACCCGCTTGCGACCGATTCGCTGCTCGATGATGCCGTCGAGACCCGCGAAAGCCCCGCCGACGATGAACAAGACGTTGGTCGTATCGATCTGGATGAACTCCTGGTGTGGATGCTTGCGCCCACCCTGGGGCGGGACCGACGCGGTGGTTCCCTCGAGGATCTTCAGCAGAGCCTGCTGCACTCCCTCGCCCGAGACGTCACGGGTGATGGAGGGGTTCTCACTCTTCCGCGCGATCTTGTCGATCTCGTCGATGTAGATGATGCCCGTCTCGGCCTTCTTGACGTCGTAGTCCGCGGCCTGGATCAACTTGAGCAGGATGTTCTCGACGTCCTCGCCGACATACCCGGCCTCCGTCAGCGCCGTCGCATCGGCGATCGCGAACGGGACGTTCAGTCGGCGGGCGAGGGTCTGCGCGAGCAGGGTCTTACCCGACCCAGTCGGACCAAGGAGCAGGATGTTGGACTTCGCGAGTTCGATGGAGTCCTCGCGCGGCCGCTCGGCCGCACCGGCCTGCACCCGCTTGTAGTGGTTGTAGACCGCAACCGCGAGTGCCTTCTTGGCGACCTCCTGTCCGATGACGAACTGGTCGAGGAAGTCGAAGATCTCCCGCGGCTTCGGCAGGTCCTCCCACTGGAGGTCGCTGCCCTCGCTGCGCTCCTCCTCGATGATCTCGTTGCAGAGGTCGATGCACTCGTCGCAGATGTAGACGCCCGGGCCCGCAATCAACTTCGTCACCTGCTTCTGGCTCTTCCCACAGAAAGAGCACTTCAGCAGGTCGCCCCCTTCGCCGATACGTGCCATGGGGGTGACGTTACCTCCTGGTCGGGGCGGGTGCCGGTGTTTGGCGGAGCGGAACGTTCAGCCCTGAGCGGACAGGGTCACGCTTTGCGGGACGCGATGACCTGATCGATGATGCCGTACTCCTTCGCCAGGTCGGCGGTCAGAATCTTGTCGCGCTCGATGTCGCGCTCGATCTGCTCCTTCGACCGGCCGGTGTGCCGGGACAGAATGTCTTCCATCTCCGCGCGCATCCGCAGGATCTCATTGGCCTGGATCTCGATATCGGAGCCCTGGCCACCGCCCTCGGTGTACGGCTGGTGGATGAGAATGCGCGAGTGCGGCAGGGCGAAGCGCTTGCCCGGCGTACCCGCCGCGAGCAGCACCGCCGCCGCCGACGCAGCCTGGCCGAGGCACACCGTCTGCACCTGAGGCTTGACGAACTGCATCGTGTCGTAGATCGCCGTCATCGCGGTGTACGAGCCACCGGGTGAGTTGATGTAGATCTGGATGTCACGGTCAGGGTCCATCGACTCCAGGCACAGCAATTGCGCCATGACGTCATCCGCGGAGGCATCGTCGATCTGCACGCCGAGGAAGATGATCCGCTCCTCGAACAACTTGGTGTAGGGGTTGTGCACGCGCTCACCGTTCGCGACCCGCTCGCGGAACTCGGGGATGATGTAACGCGCCTGCTCGGCCCCGCGGGGATACATCGCCGACATCGTCACTTCCGCCCCTCTGGCCCGTCGGCCGCCGTGCTGAACACATGGTCGATGAGGCCGTACTCCTTGGCCTCTTCCGAGGTGAACCACCGGTCGCGGTCGGAGTCCTTCTCGATCTGCTCCACCGATTGCCCGCTGTGCTCTGCGATCAGGGCCGCCATCCGCTTCTTGATGAACAGCATCTGCTCAGCCTGAATCTTGATGTCGGATGCGGTGCCGCCGATCCCGCCAAGCGGCTGGTGCATCATCACGCGCGTGTTCGGAGTGGCATAGCGCTTGCCCGCCTTGCCCGCGGTGAGGAGGAACTGTCCCATGGAGGCGGCGAGCCCCATCGCGATCGTGCGCACGTCGCACGGGATGAGCTGCATCGTGTCGTAGATGACCATGCCGGCCGTGATCGAACCGCCGGGCGAGTTGATGTAGAGCGTGATGTCCTTGTGGGGGTCTTCCGCCGCGAGGACCTGCAACTGCTTGGCGATCCGGTTGGAGTTCTCATCCCGGACCTCGCCCTCAAGCCACACGATCCGCTCACGCAGCAGTCGCTCGTCCAGCATGTCGCCGAATCCCGCCATACCCCCTGAGGGTGCACGTAGGAACACGGAGTTATGTGTCCCCGGGTCGTTCGCTGCTGGGCCGTTCGCTATCGGGCCATTTGTCACTGGGAAACTTGCCACTGAACCGCGATCCTCTCGTCGGAATCCCTGCGTATGACCCTAACGCGGGAGGGACGCAGGGCAATCCCGCTGACCGCCCTGTTCGCCCACGGCGCAATTCCGGCGCGAGACGAGCGCCACGCCAGCACTAGGCAGGTTCGCCGGTGAACGCTACGGAATCGAGGTCGATGGGGTTGCCGGACGCATCGAAGACCTTCGCCGAGCGGGTAGCGACGGTGAGCGCCTTCGCCCGCCGGATATCGACGAATGCCACGTCGACCTGCTCGGACTCCACGAGGGCCTGCGCCAACTGGTCGGGCGACATTCCGTAGCGCGGCGCCTGCTGCACGAGCCACTGCGACAGCTCCTGCTCGTCGACGCCGATCTCCTCCCGCTCGGCAAGCGCATCGAGGATGAGTTGGCTCTTCAGCTGCTTGCGCGCCTGATCGGCGAACTCGGCGCGGTGGTCATCGTCCCCGTGTCCGTCGGCAAAGTGCTCCGCGGCCTCGGCGTCGAGGATCGACTGCGGCAGCGGGATGTCGAGGTTCTCGACGAGGTGCTCAAGCATCTTTCCGCGCGCCTGGGCGATCTGTTCGGCGCGCTTCAGCGCACCGAGCCGGGTCGCGAGGTCGGCGCGGAGTTCGGCGAGGGTGTCGAACTCCGAGGCGAGCCCCGCGAACTCGTCATCAGCCTCGGGGAGGACCCGCTCACGCACCTCCTTGACCTCGACGCTGACGGTCAGCGGCCTGCCTTCCCACTCCCCCGCAGGCGGGGTGAACTCGAAGGTCCGGGTCTCACCGGCTGCTGCACCAGCGACCGCCTCGTCGAAGCCGGGGAGCATCCCGCCGGTGCCGAGCTCGTACGACATCGCCGTTCCAGTGAGGTCCTCCACCGGCTTGCCTTCCTCGTCCACACCGGAGATGTCGACAAGCAGCACATCGCCGTCAGCCGCTGGCCGGTCCACGGTCGTGAGGGATGCAAACCGCGACCGCAGACCGGTCAGTTGCACATCGATGTCGTCCTCAGTGACGGCCGCGTCGTCGACGCTCAACGTGATCGAGGCGAAGTCGGGCAGGTCGAACTCGGGGCGGACATCGACCTCAGCGGTGAAACTGAACTGCTGACCATCCTCCAGGCCGGTGACCTCAACCTCGGGCCGCCCGATCGGGCGGACGCCGGACTCGTTGACCGCGGCCGCGTACGCCTTGGGCAGATGTCCGTTGATGGCCTCCTCGAGCACGGCACCACGACCGACTCGCTGATCGATGATCCGGGTTGGCACCTTGCCCTTGCGGAAGCCTGGGATCGTCACCTGGCTGGCGATCTTCTTGTAGGCGGACTCGACGCTGTCTGCGAGTTCGTCGAAAGGGACCTCCACGGTCAGTCGCACGCGGGTGGGCGACAGTGTCTCAACGGCACTCTTCACGGTGATGATCTCCTGGTCTCGTCGTACCTTGTCGCAGTCCACGTGCCGGAACACGTCTCGTCGGGGCGGGGAGACTCGAACTCCCGATCTCCTGCACCCAAAGCAGGCGCGCTAGCCACTGCGCTACGCCCCGTGCGCTGGCTCAGTCTAGGACCAGACCATCCTGCCCAGTCGTTCAGGATCCATCCACCGAGTCGGATAGGTTCAGATGGTGCTCCTCGCCACACTTCGCGCGGCGCTTGCCACCTGCATGGTGGCCGCCAGCGCCGTCGGAGCGCACTCGCTCGGCGGAGGAACCATTGCCTGGACCACCGCGAGCATTCTCATGGTCACCGGCGTCAGCCTCCCGCTGATCGCCGCCGCCGTGGCGTCAGGCCCGTGGCAGGTTGCGGCCTACATGGTCCTTGCCCAGGCGGCCGCGCACACCATACTGACGACAGGACACCCGAGCTCCACCTCGGTAGTCGGCACCTACCACGGCGGCATGTCCCACGGCGGCATGTCCCACGGCGGCATGTCCCACGGCAGCAGCCCACTCGGCGACCTCGCCATGCCTGTCTCTCACACAGCCGCAGCCCTGCTCACGGCCGTGCTACTGACAGCAGCGAACAAGTGCGCTCGTCAGGTCCACTCGGCACAGACGAGTCAGGGCGGGCTGCCCACCTGGGTGCTGTGGCTGGTGGGCTCCGGGTGCACGGTCGAGCCAGTGGAGGTCACCACACCGGGTCCCAAGCCTGCCGATGACCACTTCATTCCCGCAGTCCAACGGCTCACCGAAAATCACTTCGCGAGGCGCGGTCCCCCCTGCGTGCTGCCCGGCTGAGGAATCTTCAGACCGAATATTGATACGAGTCCGGCTAGTTGCCCGATGCCGCGATGCGGCGGCGCTATGCGGACTGTCACTCCATCGTAGTTTTCACACTTTCCAAGAAGGGTTTGCCATGAGTTCGATCAGCAAGAGCACGTCAGACCGCCACCGGGGTCACACCGTGCGAAAGGCACGGACCATCGCGGTTGCAACCGCCGGCGTCGGGCTAGTCGCTGGCTCCATACTCGCCACGGCGGGACCCGCCTCAGCCCATGCCACAGTGCAGCTGTACGGGAGCACTGCATCCACCGGTGGATACGGAGCGATGTTCATCCGTATCCCCCACGGCTGCTCGGGTGCGGCGACGCGGAAGCTCGCGGTTCGCCTCCCGGCATCCTTTGGTTCCGCGCGCCCGCAGTGGATTCCAGGATGGACTGCGAACGTCGTCACTCTCGACGACGGGAGTCGAAGGGTCACGTGGACCAAGAAGCGCGGTGGCCTTCCGGACGGCCAGTTCGCCGACTTCGGGATCTCGGTCAAGTGGCCAGAAGCCCAGGGGATGGTCTACGTGCCCGTGGTTCAGCATTGCCGGACGTCCTCGGTGCGCTGGACACAGATCCCGCAGGCCGGGCAACCCGAGCCTGAGTACCCTGCACCCTCAGTGATGGTACATCGGGGCTCCAGCCCGCATGGGCACTAGCCTCACCCGCGGAGCGGTGGTGGTGGCTGCGGCCACCACCACCGTCCTCGCCGCATTGGTTCACGCACCCATCGCCCGCGGGCATGCCGAGGTCCTCACGACCTGGCCCGACGCCAACCAGGTACTCACCTCGGCGCCGGCGTCCGCCCGGGTGACCTTCGGTGAGAGTGTTGAAGGCACACCTGGGTCATGCGTTCGCATCATCAACGCGTCCGGGGTCGTGCTTTCGCGCACTACTACCTGCAGCGGGCAGTCGCTCACTGCCGTTCCGCTCCGCCCTCTTGCACGAGGGCGCTATGTGCTGGCTTACGACGTGACCAGCCAGGACGGTCATCGCATCAGATCCGCAAGGGCGTTCTCCGTAGGCCTTCCGACCCCTAGCGCGAGCCCGCGCACCGAGAATCTCCGCGGCGGTGCCATCCGGCTGAGCGGCGGCCGAGTTGGGATGCGCACCCTACGCGTAGCCGGATCGCGGGGAGTAGGCACCATTTCATGGCAGCACCCGAACCTCGACGTGCCACTTCAATGGAGACTGCGCGATGGGAGAGCCTCGGGAATGCTTCCCTTTCCCGGCACATACACCGTCACGGCGTCTGTCTGGGAGTCCGCCTGGACTTCCCGCGCGATTAATGGAACGGTTCGCATCCGCGGGTGACTGCCATCTGCATCATGTGCATCGTGCCCGCCAGCGCCTCCGGCATAAGGGAGCGGGTGACCGGGATCGAACCGGCACAACCAGCTTGGAAGGCTGGGGCTCTACCATTGAGCTACACCCGCGTGAAGCGCTTACACGGTACCTGACTGGCCAGTATCGAACCCCGGCAGATCCCAGAGATCGCGAACATCAAGGTCGTCGTCCAGCAACGACCGAGTCGCGAGGTTCAGTCCAAGCGCGGTCGCGATGCGCCAGTCGGCTGCCAGGACGCGAAGGTTCCGCGTGCGCTCCGACTGGCCTTCGAGCCGTGCGCCTGCTGCGCTGAGATCCGCGGTGCGCGCACTCACCAGCGTGACCGCGCACCCGGCGGCGGCCAGGAGACGAGCGCCCTCCCAGACACTGGGCCGGGCGGTGACGTCCAGCACGTCGTTGTCGATCATGACCGCGGACGGTGGATCCAGCAGGGCCAGCGCGATCGCTAGGGGGATCCGCTGGCTGATGGGAAGATCCCGAGCCCGCACCGCCGCCACGCGACGGGGCAGGCCCACCGCACCAAGGACCCCCATCACATCCTCTCGGCACTCATCTGCCGTCCAGCCCGATGGCCGCTGCGCACCACCGATAGCCGCGACCACCAGGTCCCCCGCGCTCCGGCGCTCGCGGGCGAGCGCGGTGTGAGACAGAACGCGCGTCGATCGCTCCACGGCGGGAAGTCGCCCTGCGAGCAACCCGACGATGCCCGACTCGCCGGCCGACCGAGTGGCGCGCATGCGCGGGTCGAGCCAACCCTGCCCACCCGCATAGCCCTGGCCGGCCAGATCGAGTTGACGATGACGGGCACAGGCGGTGCTGTGGCCGAAGGCGACGGGGCGCGGCAGCGGGCGGTCCCACCAGCAGGTCAATCGCGTGTGCTCGCAGCGCTCGGCGAAGACACACTGCAATGCTGCGGCAGACGCGGTCGGCGCGGTGCCGGGCAGCGACTTCACCGGTGGCCCCTCCACGGTCGCCGTCGCATCGATGAGCGCGCGCGTGTACGGGTGCGCTGGAGTGGCGAGCAGTCGGTAGGCGGGACCGCTCTCGACCGGACATCCGGCGTACATGACCGTGATGTGATCAGCCACCGCGAATGCCAACCTGGGATCCGAGGTGACCAGCAGGAGGGCGGCTTCACGCGGTGCGGACACGGCGCGCACAAGCGTCGCGACGTCCTCATCGGAGCATCGTTCGAAGACATCGGGCACCACCAGCAGGCCCGGCTGCGCCAATGCGGCGCGCAGACGTTCGGGCAGGTCTGGAGTCCAGCCGGTGCGAAGCAGATCCAGGTCATCAGCCACTCCGGCGAGGAGGCGACCATCGCGCACCAGCTCGACACCGTCAACCAGCAAACTACCGCGCACCTGCTCGCGACGACGCAACCGTCCGACGAGCAGCCGCACGAGAACGTCTGTCCCAGCACCGGTCTCGCCGAGGATCACGACAGCCTCGCCCGCGTCGACGGTAAGGCTCACGCCATCGACGAGTGTCCTGCGCGCACGCCGATCCGCGACGTGCACCACCGCTGCTTCCAGCACAGACCAGCCTCCTGCTCCCCTAGCAGGTATACCAGGCCTCCCGCCAGGGATCGAGGCGTACCAGAGGCCAGGACTCCGGGCCGACGAAGGCGCGCAACTGCAGGTCGAAGGTGCTGTAGACGTCGAGGTCGGCGTCCTGGGCGTCGCAATCAAGGCCGGCAGCATCAGGCTGGTCCGCCAGGCCGGAACGAACACGGAAGGTCCCCTGCCCTTTCACACCGATGACCCCGAGCATGAGTTCGAGTTCGGCGCCACCCGCGTCATTGATCCCGACGTCGACTCGACCACCGATACCCAGTTTCGAGTTGCCGTCGAAGGTCAGGTCGGCATTGACCATCGGCTCGGTGAACCAGTCATCGGTGACCTCCTGCCACCCACCCCGGTCGCGGTCGTAGATGAAGCGCAGGTTGGTTCGCACGGAAGCCTCGCCGGTCAGTTCGAGGCTGCCATTCAGCAGCAACTCGTACTCCGGGGTGAAGCCACCGGTGACGGCGATACCGGTCATCACCGGGATGGTGAAGCGATACGGCTTGCTCATCGGCTTGGCGATGGCGACCAACGCCCCGTCGCCCACACCGAAGGCAACCTGGTCGCTGATGATCCGGATGCGGTTGTCGTAGGTGTACTCGAAGTAGGTGACCTCGACACCAACCGGTATGAACCCCCATTTCGTTTGGATTCTCAGTCCGATCGCGAAGGAACTCGAGCCGGCCACTGCCAGACGTCCCTTCAACGCACCCTGGAAGGCGATCCCGACCCCTTCCTGCTCGCGCATGTCGAAGATGTCCTCGGACTTCAGATCGACCGGGACGGCGAAGTCCCAGCGGGCAACAAGCGGGTTGCCTCGGGTGAACCGCGCAGTACGGTCGCGCTGCCCGAGAGTCCCGTTGACGACGGCGTCCGCGAGGCCCGCCTGAGACGTGAAGACCCGCCAGATTTCGGGTGCCACCTGGCGCAGCGTGTCGACCTTGCGGAGCAGCCCCTCGGGCGCCTTGGGGAAGGCGGGTGCCGATAGCACTCCGCCGGGCACGAGGCGCGGCGCTTGGCGGCCGCGGAAGTCGATGTACCCCGGCCCGATACGCACGATGCGCTTCTGCAGGTCTCGCGACAGGACCCGGAGGTCTGCCGCGACCTGCGGGGTGCGGCCGTCGTCCGGAGTGATCGTGACCGGCACCCGCGCGCGCGCTGACCGACCCCCGAGATCGGTGACCGTGACAGTCACCTGAGTCGTACCCTCCGGCAGGCGCAGGTCGATCGACCAGGCGCCCGTCGCAGACTCGACGCTGGCGTATGCCCGCTGCCCCGTACCCGGGATACCTACGCGCACCTCAGCGATACCGCGTGCACTTCGGGCACGACCGGTAAGGGTGAACTGACCTGTGCGCCGCTGGTCCGCCGATGCACCGCGCGGTGCATCGATCACGACGCGGGGACGCTCCGCCCTGCTGCGCGCTTGCGCGTCGCCCTCAGGCGCAGCGGTGAGCAGATAGGCAACCGCCTGCACGTGCACGCGCACCCCGCGCGTGGAGCGGACGGTGATGCCGTCCTGCGCATCGGCGACGAACACCGCGGCGCTGCCCAACCCGTCAACCGCGAGATCTGCCCACTCCCCCGGATCACCGCCATCGATGCGCACATTGCCCGTGCCGATTGCCTGGCCGTGAAGGATCGCCATGACCGCGGCACCACCGCGCGGCAACCCCGGGACCACCGCCTGCTCCCACTCCGCGGTCGAGTCAGTGTCGGTCCCGAGCGCGATCGTGTCACCGAGGATCGGGAACACCGAACGCAACTGCGACGCCCTGAGGGTGGGGTAGCCGCGCGAGACCCAGCCGACCGGGGTGAACGTCGCCCGGACCGAATCCGTCGCGCGCAGTCGCACGAAGCCGACCTCATCCACGACTACGGCGATGAGGTGCGACTGGACGCCTGTCCCGGACAGCATGGCCACGTTCTGCCAGCGACCTTGCGGGTCCTGTGCCTGCAGGAGGGGGCGCGCGGCATCGCCGATGGGATCAACCTGGGCCTGTACGAAGACCATCTGCGCCGCCTGGGCGGGGATGCCGCCCTGTCCGGTCATGTAGACGCCCACTCCCGCCTCGCTCGCCAGCGACGCGGTGAAGTCATCGGCGGACTCCAGGCCTCGGGTGCTGAAAGCGGTGCTCGGACGCACCGCGATGCCGACCCCACCTGCCGGGACATCAGCACGGGGCTCATCGCGAACCCATGCCACGACCCGGATCCAGACTGAGGCGGCGCCGGTGGATCGCACCCACACCTGCGCACCGGTCCGTACGAGCGTGGTCGAACTCGCATACCGCCCGGCTCCGAGCTCCGCGTCCGCAACGACAGCGGGTGTCCAGCGGTCCTCGCGGTCGCCGTTCAGACTTATCTCGACCTGGCCGGCTGAGGGTGCGCTGACCGTCACCTGGACGAAAGCACCTGCGAGTTCCGCCGGGCGGGAGCCCTCGGCGGGCAGGTCGATCCGCTGTTCACCCGCCCCGGCGAACTCCACCGACACCAGCGCCTTCGAGCGGGTCGGGATCACCGCGCCGCCGATCTCGCCGGTGACCGGGGCCGAGCGGACAGCAGCCAGTGCCTCGGATCGGGCCGCCCGATCGACGGGGGCCTCGTCACGGGCGAGGACACCGAGCCGCGGCGCTGCGGGGCCTGCCGTGGCCTCGGACGGGCCGGAGGCGACCGCACCTGGCGCCCCCAGGCCGATTAGGACCGCGGCGACAACGAGGATCGCCGCCGGCCGACGGGCCGATCTCACTCGGTGAAGAACGGTCCTGGGCGGCACGGGAACCCTCTTTCGCATCCGGTCATGCTTCAACGGCGAGAGACGCGCCCTCGCGGGGAGAACGTGCCTGTACGTTAGGGAGCCCGGTCGGCGCGAAGCAAGCGCACGCGCGGATCAGGCAAGCACGCGAGTGCGCTCGGGGTCGTAGAGCGGCCGGAGGGACAGCCGCGCCGGGTAGTCAACGCCTGCGACCGTGACGGTGATGTCACCCGAACCGAGCCACTCGGCCGTCACGCCGTCGGCGCACGTCACGGAGGCAAGCCCGACGGAGGCACCCAGGGTGTGTCCGAATGCACCCGCCTGGAGGAATCCGATGTACGCCCCGTTGCGAAACACCGGCTCCGACCCGTGCAGAACCGGTCCTGGATCGTCAAGGATGAGGTTCACCAGGCGCGAGCTCCGGTCCGCGCGCGATGCCTCCAGCGCCGCGCGACCCCGGAAGTCCCCCTTGTCCCACGCGACCGCGAAGGCCAGGCCCGCGGTGATCGGGGTATCGGTCACATCGATATCGACCCCATAGTCACGGTACCCCTTCTCGATCCGCAGGCTCTCCATCGCCGCCAGCCCCACCGGGCGCAAGCCAAGATCCCGACCCGCCGACTCGAGGACCTCCCATACGGATGCGGCCTGATCACTCGGGATGTGCAGCTCGTAGCCGAGCTCACCGACGTACGTCACGCGCATCACCAGCACGCGCGAGTAGCCGATCTCGACCTCGCGGGCTGTGAGGTACGGGAAGGCGTCGTTCGAAACATCATCCGGGCTCACCCGCGACAAGAGCTCACGAGATTTCGGACCCTGCACACTAAGCAGGCAGAAGCCGGCGGTGACATCGGTGACCGTCATGAACTCCCCCGCGCCCACCTCATCGCGGAGGAGTCGCTCGACGTGCCGGTGCGACACATCCGATACGACTACCAGGAACCTGTCTGCCGCCAACCGGGTGACGGTGAGGTCGGCCTCGATTCCCCCGCGGTCGTTGCACCACTGGGTGTAGACGACCCGGCCGACGTCTCCCGCCACGCGGTTCGCACTCAGCCGCTCCAGAACCGCACCGGCATCGGGGCCTTGCACGAGGAACTTCGACATGAGCGTCATGTCCATGACACCGACGCCCTCGCGCACGGCACGACATTCATCCGCGACCCACGGGGTCCAGAAGCCACGCTCCCACGTCCACGGCACCGGCGGTGCC
>JBILVH010000098.1:0-6361 GCA_044370555.1 Candidatus Nanopelagicales bacterium | reverse complement strand
GGCGTGAGCAACGGGTTGCTTCGGTCACGGGGCCGGGCGATCCCGACCTCGATGGTCTCGGCGATGCCTTCGCCGCGGTTGCCGAGGACGACAACGCGGTCGGCGAGGTAGAGCGCCTCGTCAACGTCGTGCGTGACAAGCAGGACCGTCGTCCCCAGCCGCGAGGCCACGTCGACGAGCAGGTCCTGCATCTGCATTCGGGTGAGAGCGTCCAGTGCCGCGAACGGTTCGTCGAGCAGCAGTACGCCAGGGTGCCCGATGAGCGCGCGGGCGAGCGCCGTGCGCTGCGCCATGCCGCCGGAGACCTGCTTGGGGAGGTACCGGCCGAAACCTGCCAGGCCGACGAGGTCTAGCCACTGATCGATCTCGCCCGCGCCCTGCCGGTCGCGGATGCCGAGTTTGACGTTGCCCGCGATGGTGCGCCACGGCAGGAGTCGCGGCTCCTGGAAGACGACCGAGCACCGCGCATCGATCCCGGTGACTTCGTGGCCGTCGACCGTCACCGAGCCCGTGGTGGGCTGTTCGAGGCCGGCCACGAGCCGGAGCAGCGTGGACTTACCGCAGCCGCTCGGCCCGAGGATCGCGACGATCTCGCCCGGAGCGACGTCGAGGGAGACGTCGTGCAGGACGTCGACGCGGCCCTGCTTGGCTGCCGAGGACGTGAAGGACTTGGACACCGCACGCAACCGCACCGGGGCGGGCGCGAGTTCGGTGCCGGCGTACGACGTACGCGAGGTGAGCGACATGGTGAGCCTTTGCATGGGAGGGGGCGCTCGCACCGGGTGCGAGGGCGCGGGGTGGACCGGGGACGAGGGTCAGCGCATACAGAGTGCGCTGGCGGTCCGAACGCAGTCGGTCACCATGCAGGAGATGAGGAGCGGTAGAACGGGCAGATCGGCTGAGAGCACCGGGTGCGCGTACATGAGACTTACTCCCTCACATCGTTCCCGGCGTTAGCACCCCATACTGCTCAGGGTTGCTGCGGCGTCAACGAGCCAGGTCTCTCAGCCGCTCTGGATGTTGGGGAGGACATTGCCACACGGCGCGACGACCGCGCAACTCCGCCCGGCTTGCGCGCGTGTGACGTCGGCCACTCGGGCCTGGTCAGTCAGCGGCCGCCCGGCGCGCCTTCTCGGCATTCGCGAGCTCGCTGATGTCACGCGAGAGAGCGCGGAGATGCTGCACGTCGGGCGTGTCACCAAAGATTCCGCCGAGGGTCTCGGCCATGGCGTCGTAGTACCACGCGACCGCGTCGGGCCTGCGGTTGAAGCGCTGCCACACAACCGGACCCGCCTGTTCGAGGTCGAGCAGGAGCGAGGACGCGTTCGCGATCTTGTCGGCGAGCGGCACAAGCAGGTCGTCTGGCTGCAACCTCTTCATGTGCTCAAGGTGAGCGCGCTTGCGTCGGTCCCACGAGTCGGGGCCGCGCTCGCCACCGTCATCGGACTTGTCCGTCGCATGTTGCACGAGTTCGAGGACTCGCGAACCGAACTTCCTCTCGATCGCCTCCGCGGTACTCTCGTTCGTGCCCGGGATTGTGGGCTGATCCTCAAGCGCATCGTGTAGTAGCGCGGCGATGTAGTGCTCCTCCGTCGCGGTCGGCATGCGCATCGTGATCGCGCACACGGTCAGCAGGTGGCTGAGGTACGGCTCGTGCGTGCCGCCAGATGCCTCGCGCGCCTTCTCCTCCTCCCGGGTGCGCTTGCGGATCTGGCGCCGGTGCACCTCGGCGGCGAACTTCAGCGCGGCCGGGATCTTCTCGGTGTAGACGTCGGTGTCGATATTGGCCATGTACTCCCCCTATTCCGGACCGCCACCACTGGCGGCCTCTTCGCTATCTAGTGACAAACCTGTGTGCGTCGACGAGCCATGCGCATTCGAGAACCCCTACTCGGGTCCGAACCACCCGGTGAATGGCACGCCGAAGGTGGCGACGTACCAGACCGACAGTGCGATGACGGCGGCGCCGACAACCGCGCCGATGATGATGTTGCGTCGACGCACGCGCGGATCGAGTGCTGCCCGCGCAGCCTTGCGGGCTGCGGTGCGCACCGGCTGAAGTAGCCGGTTGGCCCAGGCGTACTCACTAGCGAGGACGATCAGCCCCAGGATGATCGCACCCCAGCCCGGACCCGGCAGTACCAGCATGGCGATGCCTGCGAGCACCAGCCCCATGCCGAGGAGCAGGACGCCGGACCGCCAGATGAAGTGCGTGGCCGGGCGTCGACGTGCCCATGCCCGGGCCCGCAGATGCGGCGGCAGCGCGCGGTCGACGACGCGCTCGAAGCCCTCGACGAACTCCTCGGCCGCTTCCTCCGCGGCGCGCTCGAAGCGGCCCTCGGGCTCCGACATGGCAGCACGATACGTCGGACAGCCCAGCCGGGCGCACGAGGTGCCGCGTTCACTTCCGCCAAGAGGCGCACGCTGCAGCACCGACGGACCCCCGCTCCCCTGATCATTCCTCGATGGCCTTGGACTCCCGCATATCGACCAGCAGCTCCTCCGGAGCCGCTATGGCGAGGTCCGCTGCCACACCCATCTCCTGCATCTTGCGTGCCTGCACGATGACCCGGCCATCGAAGGAGCCGATGAAGTCGTTGTAGCCCTTGACCGCGGTCACCAACCCCTTCCGCAATCCGCCGATATGGTCTGCCGCGACGAGCAGCCGCTTCAGCATCTCTGCCCCGGCGCGCCTGATCTCTTCGGCGTTCTCCGCCATAAGTTTGCGTTCGTAGCCGAAGACCACGGTCCGCAACATGGGCAGAAGGGAGGTGGGTGTGGCGATGGAAACATTGCGCGAGAAGGTCTTGTGCAGCAGATCTGGATCGGCTTCCAGGGCGGACGACAGCAGGGACTCGAACGGCATGAACATCACGACGTAGTCGGCACTCGCATCGGTCGCTGAGTACTTCTTCTTCGCGAGGTTGTTGGCGCGGGTCAAGACGTCCTTGGCATGCTTGTCGAAATGCTCCGCTCCGCTCATCCCGGCGTCCTCGGCCTGAACGCCAAGCCAGTAGGCATCGAAGGGGAACTTCGCGTCGATCAGGATCTCCCCTCCACCGGGGAGGTGAATGATCACATCGGGTCGCCCACCGGGCACATCGTCGCCAGACTGGGTTGCCTGGGTTCGGAAATGCACCCCCTCAATGAGGCCTGCGTACTCAAGCAGGCGCTCAAGCTGCATCTCACCCCACTGGCCGCGTGACTGGCTCGACGTCATGGCCGACACCAACTGGCGGGTCGCTGTCTCCAGGCTCAGGTAGTTCTTCTGCACCCCGGAGATCTGCTCGCGCAGGACTGCGTCTGACTTTCCCCGCTCCATTTCGGCCTCGCGGGACTGCTTGCGCAGTCCTTCGAGAGCCTCGCGCACCGGCTCCAGACGCTCCTCAAGGGTCTTGGAGGTCGACTGCGCACCTGCCAGGGCGTCGCGATCCTTCTGCAATTGAGCGACTTGGCCCCGAGCCTCAGCCAACTCTGTCCGGACCACGGCGACGGCCGCCTCGCCCTCCGCGCGGACCCGAGACTCCTGCTCCGCCATCCGAGCCGCAGCCGCGCGCGATGCCAGCCACCAGCCGAGGCCCACGCCGACGGCAAGAGCGATCAGCGCAAGGACGACGAGAGCAAGTTCGGACACGGGGCCTCCCACTAGTCACACTATCGACGCTCCTGCATCGACACGTTCATTCTGGACCGGGGGTCTGACACTCGCCCCAGAACCCGCGCTGTTCTGCGACCGCGGCCCGTTCGGCGGCCAGGAACGCCCCGCGATGGTTGTAGGCGGTGTCGTAGGTGTACTCGGTCGCGAAGCCGTCGCGGATCATGTGCCAATTGAACATCTCGGTGGGTGAGGTCCACAGGTAGACCAGCATCCGGTCGTACCTGTCGGTGACGCCTTGGCCGGGGTCGAGTTCGAGCCAGACCTCCTGGCCGCTCAGCAGTCGCTTGGCCTCGTCCGAGGCCTCGGGGCCGAAACACTCGACCGGCTTCGTCGGGTGCACCGTCTCCGGGGTGTCGATGCCGATGAGCCGCAGTGTCAGACGGCCATCGGCGGTGGCGATCTTCACGGTGTCGCCGTCGACCACCTGCACGACCTCGAACGGGCCCTGCAGGGGTTCGACCGGTGCTGGTCCGGCCACCGGCACCGAGGGTGCACTTGATGCGGAACCGCGGGTGGTGTCGGAGCGCACCGCCCCGCCGGTGATCGACTCAGCGGGGCCCGACGATCCGGATCCGCAACCGGTCAACAGCACCGACCCTGCGCCGATAACGCCTAGGGTCAGCGCGACGACTGCACCGCGGTGCATGAGTCGCGGGCTCAGTCGCCGCTTGGTCGCCTGCGCCAACCGAGCGATCGGTCGACCGGCCGTCCCTGATCCCCCGCCGTACATCTGCTCCCCCTCGCACCGACGAGCGCGTCGGTGCATTCACACTATCCCTTCAGCACCTCGTGACGCGTGCCCAAAGACGCGATCCACCCGACATGATCGACCCGTCGCAGCAGCAATCAAGCCAGGTCGCCCGCGAGGAAGGCCGCGACCCGTGCATTCCACGTCCGTGCGATCGCGGTGTGATGTAGCAGGCCGGTGAAGCCGTGCACAGTGCCGTCGACAACGTGAAGATCCACGTCGACACCCGCCGCACGAAGCCGGTCCGTGAAGGTGATGGCCTCCGCGCGCAGGACGTCATGTTCGGCGGCCACCACGGTCGTGGCGGGCAGTCCCGACAGGTCTGGCATCCGGGCAGGGACGGCGGCCGCCGGATCGATCGCATCGCCCGAGAGGTAGTACCGCCACATGGAACGGCGGGTGGCACGGCTGAGGCACGGTGACCAGACGTCAGGGCAGTCCGCATCGTCCAGCGCGGGGCAGGCAAGGGCGAGTCGGTGCACGCGTTGGGCGGGCGGGCGCGCGACCACCGCGGCGATCGCAATGGCTGCACCGGCGCTGTCACCCCAGACCGACACGGGTTCGAGTGCGGTGGCCGCGTGCAGGACGGCGCGCACGTCGTCGACTGCCGCCGGGTACGGCGCTTCCGGTGCGAGCCGGTAGTCGACGGAGATCGTGCGCACTCCGTACCGCTGCGCGAGCGGGGCCGCGATCACGGCGGCGCCGCGGGCATCGCCGAGGGTGAACCCACCGCCGTGCACCGCGATGACCGTCGCGGATGCGGGGCGATCACGAGGCTCCCAGGTGATGACCGGAACACCCGCGACGACGTCCGAACTTCGCCCGACGAGGTCGGGATCGAGCGCGGTCGCCGCATCCCACTGCGGCCCCATCGCGGTGACGCGAGCGCGCGCGGCGCGCAGATCGACGGCATCGTCCGCGGCGCCGCGGGCGGCGAGCCATGCGGCGATCTCCGGGTCGAGGCTAGGCTCCATCGCCATGACCCTAGTAAGCGAGGACGTGCCCGGTGCGAGTCCTGTCACGGTCTGGTCACTGGAGACGACGGCGGCTTCGGATGTAGTCGATGCGCGTCCCCCCGATACCGAGGTCGAATTGCGTGTCGTGACTGATGATCGCGCCAGGGTGAGCCGGGAGTGTTACCAGTCGGTGGGTGATCCGTGGTACTGGGTCGACCGCATCGAGTGGGATGACTCGCGCTGGGAGCAGTGGGCCGAGCGCGACGATCTATGCACGGTGACGTGCTGGGCGGATGGCGAGTTCGCGGGCTACTACGAACTCGAGCGGCAGGTGGACGGTGATGTCGAGATCGCCTACATCGGACTCATGACCCACGCGATTGGTCGCGGGATAGGCGGGTGGCTGCTGGAGAGCGCCCTGCGCCACGCCTGGCGACTGCCGGGGACCCGACGGGTCTGGGTCCATACCTGCACGTTGGATGCCCCGGCCGCGCTAGCCAACTACCAAGCGCGTGGCATGCGGATCTTCCACACCGAGACGGAGTGGCGCCTAGTCACACCCCCGTCTCGGCCGTGATCCGCCCGCTCGCGATCGCGGCCATGAACTCTTCGTAGTCCCGCTCGTTCTGGTCGGCGTAGCTCACCGCGAAGGCCGCCATCTGGTCGGTGAAGGATGTGCCGTCCTCGACATACGTGGCTAGTGCGCCGCGATCACCGGAACGGGCGTGCGCTTTAGCGAGCGTCCAGGCGCAGGCGCGCGCGTAGGCGGTGAAACGCTCAAGTGTCAGGGTCTCGACGTCGATCGATCCCTTCCAGTCGCGCAGTTGTCGCACGTAGAAGTCGACGGTCGGACCGACGGGGTTCACGGTGCGTTCCCAGCCGAGGAAGAGGTCGCTCGCCGCCTGCATCAAGCGCTGCCCGACCACGACGCGCTCGCCGTGCTCGGCGAACACGCTGGGCTGCGTGAAGCGTTCAAGGACCGACGCCTGCGCCTCCTTG
>JBILVH010000097.1:0-6466 GCA_044370555.1 Candidatus Nanopelagicales bacterium | reverse complement strand
TTCGAGCCGCCCACGCCGACAGGTGAGGTGCTCCCACTCGGCGCGGTGCGACTGCTCGCCCCCGTACTGCCGAGCAAGGTCATCGCCTTCGGCCGGAACTACGTGGAGCATGCTCGCGAGCTGGGCAACGAGGTGCCCGCGGCGCCGATGTTCTTCCTCAAGCCGAGTACCTCCGTGATCGGGACGGGAGCCCCCATAGTGCTGCCCTGGCAGTCGCAGGAGGTGTCCTACGAGGCGGAGTTGGGGGTCGTGATCGGCCGTCTCTGCCGCGATGTCGCTCCCGAAGATGTCGCCAGTGTCGTCCTCGGATACACCTGCGCGAACGACGTGACCGCACGAGACCTGCAGCGCACCGACGGACAGTGGTCGCGCGCGAAGGGCTTCGATTCGTTCTGCCCGCTCGGGCCCTGGATCAGCGTGGGTCTCGACGTGACCGACGTGCGGATCCGGTGCGAGGTCGACGGGTCGCTGCGCCAGGACGGCAGCACCGCGCTCATGGTGCGGGGTGTCCCCGACCTGGTGGCCTACGCGAGCGCAGCCATGACTCTGCTGCCCGGTGACGTGATCCTGACCGGGACTCCGGCGGGGGTCGGGCTTCTCGAGGAGGGTCAGCGCGTGGACGTGTCGATCGATGGCATCGGACGACTGGTGAACCCGGTGGTGGCACGTGGCTGAGACCAGGGTGCGCTTCTGCCCGTCGCCGACGGGCAACCCGCACGTCGGCATGCTCCGTACAGCCCTTTTCAACTGGGCGTTCGCGCGGCATACCGGCGGCACATTCGTCTTTCGCATCGAAGACACCGACTCCGCGCGCGATAGCGAGGAGTCCTACCAGATGCTCCTGGACTCCTTGCGCTGGCTGGGACTCGATTGGGACGAGGGCCCGGAGGTCGGCGGACCGTATGCGCCGTACCGGCAGTCCGAACGGATGGAGATCTACGCCGATGTCGCGGCGAGACTGCTCGCGGCCGGGTGGGCGTACGAATCGTTCTCGACCCCCGAGGAGATCGAGCAGCGTCGGCGGGCCCGGGGCCAGGACCCGAAACTCGGATACGACAACGCGGACCGAGATCTCACTGAGGAGGATCGCGCCCGGCTTCGCGCCGAGGGTCGCGCACCGGTGCTCCGGCTGAAGATGCCGTATCAGAACTGGGAGTGGAACGACCTCGTGCGCGGTCCGCTGAGTTTCGCTCCCGAGCATGTGCCGGACTACGTCATCATGCGGGCCAACGGCGAACCGCTCTACACGTTGGTCAACCCGGTCGATGACGCGCTCATGCGTATCACGCATGTGCTGCGCGGGGAGGACCTGCTGTCGAGCACTCCCCGCCAGCTCGCCATGTACGCCGCCCTGGCCGACATTGGCGTGACCGACGGGAGCACGCCGCTTTTCGGCCACCTCCCGTATGTCATGGGCGAGGGCAACCGGAAGTTGTCGAAGCGGGATCCGGAGTCGTCGTTGCTGATGTACCAGGAGCAGGGGTACCTCCCGGAGGGCCTGCTCAACTACCTCGCCCTGCTGGGCTGGTCGATGGGCGATGACGTCGAGTTCTTCTCCAAGGCGCAGATGGCGGAGGCATTCGATCTGAGTCGCGTCAATCCGAGCCCCGCGCGGTTCGACCTGAAGAAGTGCACCGCCCTGAACGGGGACTGGATCCGAGCACTGCCGGAGCCGGACCTCGCCGCCCGGATCGTGCCCTATCTGCAGCGCGCGCGCATCCTCCCCGAGGCGCCGACCGCCGAGCAGTTGGCGGTACTAGGCGCCGCGGTGCCGCTGGTGCAGGAGCGGATGGAGACGCTCGGCCAGGCGGCCGGGATGCTCGGGTTCCTCCTCGTCGCCGAGGAGGACTTCGCCGTCGAGGACACCTCGCTCCTTGCGGACGTGGAGGCGCAGGAGACCCTCAGAGCCGCCATCGGCTCGCTCGAGGGGGTGCCGGATGCCTCATGGCTTGCCCCGGACATCGAAGCTGCGCTGCGCGCCGCCCTGGTGGAAGACCTCGGACGCAAACCGAAGGCGGCATTCGGGCCGGTGCGAGTCGCGATCACCGGCAGACGAGTCTCACCGCCGCTGTTCGAATCGATGGAACTGCTAGGACGCGAGCGGTCGATGCGCCGACTTGCTGCTGCTGTGCTGGGGTACCAGGACTCGAACCTAGACTAACGGAGCCAGAATCCGTTGGGCTGCCAATTACCCCATACCCCATGGGTGGTTCTGCGGTGGGTGGTTCTGCGGTGCGTCGTTCTGCGGTGCGGCCGTGCCGTGATGCGCAGGAAGTATAGCCCGCTCGATTGGGGAACCTTCCCGGGCGTCGGTATTGTCACCGGTGCGCTGATGGGGGAGCGAGGGAGTGACGGTGGGGCGTACCAAGCGGTCAGGGGCTGACGCCGAGGGTGACGTCGTGCGTGCCCTGCGCGGCCAATTGCGGACCGACGAGATGTTGCTCAGTGGGGTGCGCATCACCGACCCGCGCGAGGGTGACGTCGAGGTGGACATCGTCGTGCTCTTCCCGGATCTCGGTGCCGCGGTCGTCGAAGTCAAGGGCGGGGACGTGCGCCAGGTCGACGGGCACTGGACCACGGGAGGTCGCACCTCCCGCCGCCGGATCAACCCGATCGAGCAGGCGCGTCGGGCCAAGCACGCACTGCGCCGCTACCTGGACCGGCAGCCGGAGTGGCAACGGCCCCTCCTGCGCACCGAGTGGTTCGTCGCCATGCCACAGACGGAGGTCACCGGGGATCTCGGCCCCGAGGGCCAGCGCGATCACCTCCTCGGCAGCGGTGACCTAGGCGCCATTCGCGACCGGATCCGCGCGGTCCTCTTCTCTCCCCTGAACACCGATCCGATACCCACCGCGGGCTGGGAGCACGATGCACTCACCCTGCTGATGCGGTCATCACACTCCGCGCGGGTGGCCCCCACCCGCCGTGGCAGGGGTGCACTCATCCCGGTGGCTGCTGTCCTCGCGGCCGTAGCCGTGGCGGCCCCGCTCGCATGGTGGTGGTCCGCGCGAGGTGGCGACGAGCCAGGTCAGGGGGTGCCGCCGGCCATCACGGGTGAGTGTCACCCGGACTACGAACCCTGCCTGCCGGTCAAGGACGACCTCAACTGCGGTGACGTGCAGATGGTCGTGACGGTTCGATCCGAGGACCCCTACGGACTCGACCGCGATGGAGACGGTGTCGCCTGCGAGGGCTACGCGAAGTAGATGCGTCCCCGGGCTCCTCACCCGGTGCGCCCGCATCCTGCGGGCATGGCAGAATGACGACTCGTTCGTCTCGGCCCCGTTGTGTAGTGGCCTAGCACGCCGCCCTCTCAAGGCGGTAGCGCGGGTTCGAATCCCGTCGGGGCTACCGAGAGAAAGCAGGAGGACTCCTATGGGTCGGACACTTGCGGAGAAGGTCTGGGAAGCGCACGTTGTGCGCCGGGCCGAGGGTGAGCCGGATCTGCTGTTCATCGACATGCACCTCGTGCATGAGGTCACCAGCCCCCAGGCATTCGATGCGCTGCGGGCTGCGGGCCGGCCGGTGCGGCGCACTGACCTCACCCTCGCTACTGAGGATCACAACGTGCCGACCCTCGACATCGATAAGCCGATCGCCGACCCGATCTCGCGGGCGCAGATCGAGGCGCTCCGGGTGAACTGCGCCGAGTTCGGCGTACCGCTCTACCCCCTCGGCAGCGTCGAGCAGGGCATCGTCCACGTCGTCGGTCCCCAGCTCGGAATCACGCAGCCGGGCATGACCATCGTGTGCGGCGACTCGCACACCGCGACGCACGGAGCGTTCGGTGCGCTCGCATTCGGCATCGGGACCAGCGAGGTCGAGCATGTCCTCGCCACGCAGACCCTCCCGCTCAAGCCCTTCAAGACGATGTCGGTGACGGTCAACGGCACATTGCCGCTTGGAGTCACGGCCAAGGACATCATCCTCACCGTGATCGCCAAGATCGGCACGGGCGGTGGCCAGGGCCACGTGATCGAGTACCGCGGCGAAGCGATCCGTGCGCTCACGATGGAAGGTCGGATGACGGTCTGCAACATGTCGATCGAGGCGGGTGCGCGCGCTGGGATGATCGCTCCCGACGAGACGACCTTCGAGTACATCAAGGGCCGCCCGCATGCTCCGAAGGGTGCGGAATGGGACGCCGCAGTCGCGTACTGGAAGACCCTCGTCACCGACGATGACGCTACCTTCGATAGGGAGATCATCCTTGATGCGGCTGAGATCTCGCCGTTCGTGACCTGGGGTACTAACCCCGGTCAGGGTGTGCCGCTGTCCGGTGCTGTCCCGTCTCCGGCCGATGCCCGCGATGAGGTCGATCGCGCGGCCATTGAGAGCGCCCTGCGCTACATGGACCTCGAACCCGGGACGCCGATGCGCGATATCGCCATCGACGCGGTGTTCATCGGCTCCTGTACGAACGGGCGTATCGAGGATCTGCGCGCCGCCGCCGAGGTCCTGCGCGGGCGCAAGGTGGCTGAAGGGGTGCGGATGCTCGTCGTCCCGGGCTCGGCCCGTGTCCGGCTCGAAGCGGCGTCGGAGGGCCTGGACTCGGTCTTCGTCGACGCCGGTGCGGAGTGGCGCGAGGCAGGCTGCTCCATGTGCCTGGGCATGAACCCCGACACCTTGAGTCCGGGGGAGCGCTGCGCCTCGACGTCCAACCGCAACTTCGAGGGTCGGCAGGGCCCGGGTGGCCGCACGCATCTGGTTTCGCCGTACGTTGCGGCGGCCTCCGCCGTCGCCGGACGGCTGGCCGCTCCCGCCGATCTTCCGACCGCCTCCTGAGGAGTAGCCGTGGACGCCTTCACGATCCATACCGGCACCGCCGCGCCCCTGCGGCGCAGCAATGTCGACACCGACCAGATCATCCCGGCGGAGTACCTGAAGCGGATCACCCGCCACGGATTCGAAGACGGCCTCTTCCACGGCTGGCGGCAGGACCCGCAGTTCGTCTTGAACCGACCCGAGTACGCCGGCGCCACGATCCTGGTGGCCGGGCCCGAGTTCGGGACCGGGTCCTCCCGCGAACACGCGGTCTGGGCGCTCATGGACTACGGGTTCAAAGTGGTGATCTCGTCGAGGTTCGCCGACATCTTCCGCGGGAATTCCGGCAAGGGCGGACTACTCACGGCCCAGGTCGACCAGGCCACCGTGGATCGGCTCTGGCAGATCATCGAGGCCGACCCGGCGGCGGCTGTGACCGTGGATCTGGTGGCTCGCACGGTGTCCGCAGCGGACCTCGTGGCCCCGTTCGACGTCGACGACTACGTCCGGTGGCGTCTTCTGGAGGGCCTGGACGACATCGGCATCACGCTGAAGAACGAGGCTGCCATCACGGCGTACGAATCTCGTCGGCCCGGATTCCTGCCCACCTCACGCTGACCCGTGGAGTCGCGGGCACCCGGTCAGTCATGGGCCGCGCGGTACAGGCGACAACCGTTGAGGCGCAAGGGATTTTGCGCTAGTCCGTGATCCGCGACACGCCCCGCCCGGATGCGCCGTTCCTGGTTCCTCGCGATACGGTTGGGCCAACGTCGACCACCACGGTCGACCTGATCTGCGGCACGCACGGCCAGCCGCATCGCACGGCCGCTGAACGCGGAGAGTGCGATCGACAAGCCGTTCGACGCGGATTCGTGCGCCGACACTCGGTCGGCCCGATCTGACGGAGAGGTAGTCAGTGAACAAGGGTGAGCTCATCGATGTGGTCGCGGAGAAGTTCGACCACAGCAAGAAGGACGTTGCCAACCTGGTCGACGCGGTTCTCGACGAACTGAAGACCGCTGTTGCTCGCGGCGAGAAGGTCGCGCTCAGCGGCTTCGGCGTGTTTGAGAGCAAGGTTCGCGCCGCTCGTCAGGGCCGCAACCCGCAGACCGGCGCCACGGTGAACATCAAGGCCACCAAGCTGCCGAAGTTCCGCCCCGGCGCGGAGTTCAAGGCCCTCGTGGCGGGTGCGAAGAAGGCTGCCGCGAAGAAGGCTGCACCGGCGAAGAAGGCTGCCGCGAAGAAGGCTGCCGCGAAGAAGGCTGCACCGGCGAAGAAGGCGGCTGCGAAGAAGGCTCCGGCCAAGAAGGCCCCGGCGAAGAAGGCGGCCGCGAAGAAGGCTCCGGCCAAGAAGGCCGCGAAGCGCTAGTTCGCCCGGCGCCATCACAGGTGATGGCGCATGAACGACCAGTGTGGGTCTCCTGTATGGGAGACCCACACTGTGTTTTCCCTGGTGCTTCCCACGCCACTTCCCACGGCTCTGCGAAGTACCTCGGGTTGGGGAGTCCGACCAGTCGAAGCGGTGATTGGACTACCAGCTACGCGTCCAGCGACCGGCGCGCGAGCAGCGCGGCCGTAGCGGGTCCGACGCCGAGGCGTATCGCGTCCCACAGGTCGATGTCATCGTCAACGTCGCGTCGCAGTCGGGCAGTCGCGCCGGTGAACTCCGCGTAGCCGACTGCCGCGTGCGCGGCCCGCGACC
>JBILVH010000096.1:0-6484 GCA_044370555.1 Candidatus Nanopelagicales bacterium | reverse complement strand
ACCTCGACACTCGACCCGGGCGCCCGCTGGCGCAGGAGGGCGACGGTCGCGCGTACCGCGGCTCCCTCCAGCGCCCGGGCCGGGACTTCGTCGGCGTCGTACGCCGCGAGGCACTCCGCGACAAGGTGCTCGGGCGGGCCTGGCTCGTCATCGGTGGTGGGGGCCATCGCGGGTTCCGCTGCTGGGTCAGCCGAACAGCGCGGGGAAGGTGGCTTCGTGGCGCGCGCGGGCCTCATCGAGGGTGATCGCCGCATCGTCGAGGCGGATCGCGTCACCGCCGGCACGGCCGAGGTAGGTCACCGGGATCTGCGCCGCCGCGCACAGCGCGGCGAACGTCTCCGCGCCGGCGTCGTCTGTCGTGACCAGCGCACGGCCCGCGGACTCGGCGAACCACCACGTGAACGCGTCAGCGTCGGCTGGAGACTCCGCGGACACGCCGATCCCGCTGGCCAGGGCCATCTCGGCCAGTGCGACTGCGGTGCCGCCATCGGACACGTCGTGTGCCCCGCGTGCGGTGCCGCGTCGCCCGGCCTCGACGAGCACCTGCGCGAGCCGCCGCTCATGCGGCAGGTCGACGACCGGTGGACGACCGCCGATGTGCCCGCGCAGGTGTGCCCACTCGCTCCCGCCGAACTCAGCGCGGGTGTGCCCGAGGAGGTACACGCGGTCACCAGCGCGCCAGGTCATCGGCGTGCGTCGGGTGACGTCGTCGATGACGCCGAGGACGCCCACCACCGGGGTGGGGTGGATCGCGACGTCACCGGTTGAGTTGTAGAACGACACGTTGCCGCCGGTGACCGGGACTTCGAGTGCGAGGCACGCATCAGCCAGACCGCGCACCGCCTCGGCGAACTGCCACATGACACCGGGGTCCTCCGGTGACCCGAAGTTGAGGCAGTTGGTGACTGCGAGCGGGGTCGCGCCCGTCACGGCGACATTGCGGTAGGCCTCCGCGAGTGCCAGTTGCGCCCCGGCGTAGGGATCGAGCTTCGCGAACCGGCCGTTGCAGTCGGTCGCCACCGCAACTCCGCGCCCGGTCGCTTCATCGATGCGGATCATCCCGGCATCGGCCGGCATGGCCAGCACGGTATTGCCGAGCACGTATCGGTCGTACTGCTCAGTGACCCACCGCTTCGAGGCGATGTTGGGCGCGGCGAGCAGGGCGAGGGTCGTGTCGCGGATCCCCTCCGCTCCCGCGGGTCGGTCGAGTCGTGCAGGGTCGTCGGCTTGCAGCGCGTCGAGGTAGTCGGGTCGCGCGAGCGGTCGTTCGTAGACCGGTCCTTCATGCGCGACGGTGCGGGGTGGGACATCGACGATCCGCTCGCCGTGCCAGTCGATCGTGAGTCGCCCGCTGTCGGTGACCTCACCGATGACCACTGCCTCGATGTCCCAGGACCGGCAGATCTCCATGAACTCGTGGATGCGCTCCGGCCGCACGATCGCGCACATACGCTCCTGCGACTCGCTCATGAGGATCTCCTCGGGAGAGAGCGTTGGGTCGCGGAGCAGCACGCGGTCGAGCCAGACCTGCATACCGCCCTCGCCGTTCGATGCGAGTTCACTCGTCGCGCACGAGATACCCGCACCGCCGAGGTCCTGGATCCCCTCGACGAGTCCGGCACGCAATGCAGCGAGGGTCGCCTCGATCAGCAGCTTCTCCATGAAGGGGTCGCCGACCTGGACACTCGGTCGCTTGGCCGGGCCGTCCTCGCTGAAGGTCTCACTCGCCAGCACCGACACGCCGCCAATGCCGTCGCCACCGGTGCGCGCGCCGTACAGCACCACGAGGTTGCCTACCCCGCGCGCGCTTGCAAGGTGAATGTCCTCGTGGCGCATCGCACCCACGCAGAGTGCGTTGACGAGGGGATTGCCGGCGTACGACGCATCGAAGACGATCTCGCCGCCGATGTTCGGCAGGCCGAGGCAGTTGCCGTAGCCGCCGATGCCCGCCACGACGCCCGGCAGAACGCGGCGGGTGTCGGGTGCGTCTGCGGGGCCGAAGCGCAGCGGATCCATGACCGCGAGCGGCCGCGCACCCATCGAGAGGATGTCGCGGACGATCCCGCCGATTCCGGTCGCGGCGCCCTGGTAGGGCTCGATATACGACGGATGATTGTGGCTCTCGACCTTGAAGGTCACGGCCCACCCGTCACCGACGTCGACCACCCCGGCGTTCTCGCCGATACCGACGAGCAGGCCCGGCCAGCCATCGCGGGGCCGCTTCTCCCCGAACTGGCGCAGGTGCACCTTCGACGACTTGTAGGAGCAGTGCTCGCTCCACATGACGCTGTACATGGCGAGTTCGCTCGAGGTCGGACGCCGACCGAGGATTTCGCGGATGCGCACATACTCGTCCTGCTTCAACCCGAGGTCGGCATACGGCTGCTCGACGTCGGGGTCCTGCTCAGCGCGCGCGACGGTGTCGAGTGCCACGGGGCGATCTTGTCACGTCGGGGCTTCGGCGGGGCCGCGGGTCAGATCACGCCCTGGTCGCGCAGTGTCGCGAGGTCGTCCTCGGTGACGCCGAGTTCACCGAGAACATCGGCGTTGTCGGAACCTGCGGTCGGACGTCCCGCCCACCGCACCGCACCGGGCGTCCGCGAGAACCTGGGCACGACTCCGGGACCGAGGACATCCTCGCCAAGCCGCTCATCGAAGTGCGGCACGAACATCCCGCGCGCGATGAGTTGAGGGTCAGCCATGACCTCCGCGATCGAGTTCACCGGTCCGACGACCACCTGGTGCTCCGCGAGGTGTGCCAGTGCCGAAGCGCTGTCGCGCTGCGCCACCCACGCCCCGATGATCACGTCGATCTCGTCCTGATTGCGGCCGCGGGAATGGTGGTCGACGAAGCGCGGGTCGGTGGCGAGTTCGGGCTGGCCCAGGGCCACGCAGAGGCGGGCGAAGAGCGCATCCTGATTCGCGGCGATGACGATCCAGGCGCCGTCGGCGCAGCGGTAGATGTTGGACGGCGCATTGCCGTCCAGCCGGGTGCCCGATGGCTGGCGGACATGTCCGGTGCGGTCGTACTCGGGGATGATCGACTCGAGCAGTGCAAGACACGCCTCGGTGAGCGCGATGTCGACAACCTGCCCGAGGCCGGACCGCTCGCGCTCGTAGAGCGCTGCGAGGACGCCTTGTACGGCGAACATGGAGGCGAGCGAGTCCCCCAGTGACAGGCCGGTGCGCGGCGGGGGCTGGCCGGGGGAGCCGTTGATGTAGCGCATCCCGCTGATGCCCTCCGCGACCGAGGCGAATCCCGGTTGGCTCGCGGAGGGACCTGTCTGTCCGTACCCGGAGACCCGGGCGATGACCAGCCGCGGGTTCACCTCGTGGAGGACGTCCGGACCAAGTCCCCAGCTCTCCAGCGTCCCCGGCTGGAAGTTCTCCACGAGCACATCGGCCTGGCGCAGCAGACCGATCAGCAGTTCCCGCCCCGCCTCTGTCCGCAGGTTCAACGTCACGCACCGCTTATTGCGTCCGAAGACGGTCCACATCAAGTAGGTGTCCTTGTAGGGCAGCGTGCCCCAGTTGCGCATCGGGTCCGGGCGGGCTGGCGCCTCGACTTTGATGACATCAGCTCCTAGGTCGCCGAGCAGACGCGTGGCGAAGGGGCCTGCGATCAGCATGCCGAGTTCAACAACGCGTACGCCGCTCAACGGCCCGTCAGTAGCGGCCCTGGTCATGGTGCTCCGTCCGTGGGCAGGGGCTGCCCGGCTGTCCTACTCGCTTCGGTGATTCCAGACCTTATGTCCACACCCTCAGGACGTTCGCTGCGGTCGGGCCATAGTGGGACGCCGACCGATGTTGCGCCCGGTGGATACCCGCGGCGATGGGCCGCGATCACGACGTCGCACAAGGGCGCTTGCACTGCCGGGGCCGCTCGGGCGCCTAGACTGTGCCAGTGCCTCGGGCTGATGGTCTGCTCACCCACGAGCTCGACCCCCAGGATCGCGGACCTCAGGACGCCTGCGGCGTCTTCGGTGTCTGGGGTCCGGGTGAAGAGGTGGCCAAGCTCACCTACTTCGGGCTCTACGCACTCCAGCACCGCGGCCAGGAGTCGGCGGGCATCGCGGTCAGCGACGGGTCGCACATCGTCGTCTACAAGGACATGGGTCTGGTCTCCCAGGTGTTCACCGAGGCGAGCCTCGAATCGCTGCACGGACACATCGCGATCGGCCACACCCGCTACAGCACGACCGGCGCATCGTGCTGGGAGAACGCGCAGCCGACCTTCCGGTCGACGGCGACGGGCAATATCGCGCTGGCGCACAATGGCAATCTCACGAACACCGCCGACCTCGCTCGCCGGGTTCACGAACTTGAGTCGGGCTCCGGTGAACTCCCGCTCGGGGTGCCGTCGCGGGCCAGCAGCGACACCGATCTGCTCACATCGCTGCTCGCCGCGCATCCCGACGTCCCCCTTGAGAACGCGGCTCTCACCGAACTCCCCAAACTGCACGGGGCCTTCAGCCTGGTCTTCATGGACGACCACACGTTGTACGGCGCTCGTGATGCCAATGGCATCCGACCACTGGTGCTCGGGCGACTCGCGAGTGGCTGGGTGATCGCGAGCGAGAGCGCCGCTCTCGACATCGTGGGCGCGTCCTTCATCCGCGAAGTAGAGCCGGGTGAACTCATCGCGATCGACGAGCACGGTTTGCGATCGCACCGTTTCGCAGAGCCGGATCCCAAGGGCTGCCTCTTCGAGTATGTCTACCTCGCGCGCCCCGACACGTCGATCTCCGGTCGCAGCGTGCAGGCGGCCCGGATGGAGATCGGCCGTCGACTGGCGCGAGAGCACCCCGCGGTTGCCGACCTAGTCATCCCGGTGCCGGAGTCGGGTCGCTACGCGGCGATCGGGTACGCCCAGGAGTCCGGCCTACCGTTCGCCGAAGGTCTGGTGAAGAACGCGTACGTTGGTCGCACCTTCATCCAGCCGTCGCAGACGATCCGGCAACTTGGCATCCGGCTGAAGTTGAATCCACTCCGCGAGGTCATCAGCGGCCAGCGACTCATCGTCGTCGATGACTCGATCGTGCGCGGCAATACGCAGCGGGCTCTTGTGCGGATGTTGCGCGAGGCCGGTGCCGCCGAGGTGCACGTACGCATCTCCAGTCCGCCGGTCAAGTGGCCGTGCTTCTACGGCATCGACTTCGCAACGCGGGCGGAGTTGATCGCCAACGGGCTCGACAACGAGGAGATCTGCCGCTCGATCGGGGCCGACACCCTCGGCTACCTCGACCTCGAATCACTCATCGAGGCGACGACGGTGCCCAAGGGGCGGCTGTGCCGAGCCTGCTTTGACGGCGTCTATCCGGTGCCGGTGCCCGAACCCGAGTTCATCAGCCCCCACCTCGTCGACCTGGCAGTCGACGGCACCGCATGAGCGAGCCGCGGTGACCGGCACAGAACCCATGTCGTACGCCGACGCCGGCGTCGATGTCGAGGCGGGCGAGCGGGCGGTCGAGTTGATGCGAGCGTCGGTGGCGCGCGCGACGCGTCCCGAGGCGCTCGGTGCACTCGGTGGATTCGCCGGGCTCTTCGACGCCTCAGGGCTCATGCGCTACCGACGTCCGCTGCTTGCCACATCCACCGACGGGGTCGGGACCAAAGTTGCCGTGGCGCAGGCGATGGACCTGCACTCGACGATCGGTATCGACCTGGTCGCGATGGTCGTCGATGATCTGGTCGTCTGCGGCGCCGAACCACTCTTCATGACGGACTACATCGCGACCGGTCGCGTCGTACCCGAGCGGATCGCCGCAATCGTGAGCGGCATTGCGGAGGGGTGCGCGCAGGCGGGCTGCGCACTGCTCGGCGGCGAGACGGCTGAGCATCCCGGCCTGCTCGCGCCGGATGAGTACGACGTTGCGGGTGCCGGGACGGGCGTCGTGGAGGCCGACGACCTGCTCGGCGCCGCGCGCATCGAGGTGGGTGACGTCGCGATTGCGATGCGCTCGTCGGGACTGCACTCCAACGGCTACTCACTCGCCCGTCGGGTCCTGCTCGGGGAGGGTGGCCCCGGGCTCACCGCATCCCTGCCGGAGTTCGGTCGGACGGTGGGCGAGGAGTTGCTCGAACCCACTCGCATCTACGCGCTCGACTGCCTCGACCTCGCTCGTGCTGGGTACGTGCACGCGTTCAGCCACATCACCGGGGGCGGGTTGGCCGCTAATCTCGCCCGCGTGCTGCCCGAGTGGGCGGCGGTCGACGTCGATCGCGGCACGTGGCGGCCCCAGGCGGTCTTCGATGTCGTGGGGCGCCGGGTCGAGCGCGCGGAGATGGAGCGCACCTTCAACATGGGCATCGGGATGGTCGCGTTCGTGGCTGCGCAGGACGCGGACGCCGCGCTGGCGCGGTTGCGGGGCCGGGGCATCGAGGCGTGGGTGTGCGGTGCGGTCCGCCACCGGCGGGAGGGCGAGACGGGGGACGCACCCGCCAAGGGCGGTGGCGGCGGTGCCGCCTGCGTCGTCGGTGGCTA
>JBILVH010000094.1:0-6522 GCA_044370555.1 Candidatus Nanopelagicales bacterium | reverse complement strand
GATCAGCACTACGGTCGCACTGATGAGGTTGCCGACTACGCCGCCGAGCGTCGACGTGAACGCCTGCTGCGCTCCGATGACATCACTGTTCAGCCGGGAAACCAACGCTCCGGTCTGGGCACGCGTGAAAAAAGCGATGGACTGCCGCTGAACGTGTCCGAACACCTGCGTGCGAAGGTCGAAGATGAGCCCCTCGCCGATCCGCGAGCTGTACCACCGGCCGATCAGACCGACCCCCGCGTCGGCAATCGCGAGCAGCGCGACCCCGGTTGCTCCGAGGGTGACGACCGTGCCGCTACCGGCGGTGATCCCGTCGTCGATGATCCACTGGAAGAGCAGCGGTTGGCCCACCGTCAACAGCGAGCCAATGACAAGAGTGGCCAGGAAGGCGATCACAAGTGGTCGGTAGGGGTGCGCATAACGGAGGATCCGACGGACGAGCGCCCGGCTCACTTGCCTCTGGGTTACCGACGCGTCGCGGGTCAATGCGCGGTACGCCTCCCAGGTGTGCGCCATCAGGCAGACCCGGAGAGTGTTGCCACGATCATGCGCAATTGCTCCGCTTGGGCCTCGCGTTCGCGTTGGTACTGGTCGCCACCCGACCGGATGTGCGCGTCCTTCAGCAGCCGCTTGACCGCGGCGGCGGAGCGCCACGGATTCGCCGACAATCCGGCGATGACCTCGTGGGCAACCTCTGACAGCGCCGGGCCGGGCACGACGCGGGTGACTAGGCCAAGCCGGTGCGCCTCATCCGCGGGGACGGGGCGCCCCGTCGCGCAGATCTCCAAGGCCCGGTGATACCCGACCGCCTGACTGAGGACCCGGGTTCCGCCGAGATCCGGGACCAGACCGAGCGTCGCCTCACGCATGGTGAACACGGCGTCGTCCGCAGCCACGATGATGTCGGCGGCCAGAGCCAACTGGAAGCCCGCCCCAATCGCGTGCCCCTGCACCGCCGCCACGACGATGGCGTCCACCTCCTGCCAGATCTCGAAACCGCGCTGCACGTCCGCAATCCAGGCAAGTAGGTCGGCACCGGCGACGATCTCGGCAAGTGGCCGCTCACCTGGCAATCCCTCGGGCGTCAGCAGTCGGCGATCGAGGCCTGCCGAGAATGCGGGACCCTCCGCGTCGATCAGCACGGCCACCACCGACGGGTCGAGGCTCGATCCGATCCGGTGCAAGGCGCGCCAGAGCGCGGGGGTCTGCGCATTGCGCCGCTCGGGCGCACACAGGGTGAGCCTCAGCAGTGAGCCGTCCTGGGTGACGCGTAGGCCATCGGCATAGTCGGACTGAGTGCTCATCGGGCTCCTAGGAGAGGGGTGCGCCGTTCAGGCCAGTTCAACGAGATCAAGGTAGTCGTCATTCCACAGATCCTCGTCGCCGTCGGGCAGGAGCAGCACCCGCTCCGGGGACAGCGCGGTCACAGCCCCCTCGTCGTGGGTGACCAGCACGACGGCACCGGAGTAGGTCGAGAGTGCGCCCAGGATCTCCTCGCGGCTAAGGGGGTCCAGGTTGTTAGTGGGCTCGTCCAGCAGCAGCACGTTCGCCCCGGACACCACCAGCCTGGCGAGGGCCAGCCGCGTCTTCTCACCGCCGGAGAGAACTCCCGCGGGCTTGTCGACGCTCTCGCCGGAGAAGAGGAACGAGCCGAGCACACCGCGCACCTGGGCGTCCGACATGTCCGGTGCACCCGACAGCATGTTCTCCAGGACGGTGCGGTCGGGGTCGAGAGTCTCATGCTCCTGGGCGAAATAGCCGACCTTCGCGCCGTGCCCGAGGGTGCACTCCCCCGTGTCGGCGGACTCCACGCCCGCGAGGATGCGCAGGAGTGTGGTTTTACCGGCCCCATTCAGCCCGAGAATGACCACTCGCGATCCCCGATCGATTGCCAGATCGACGTCGGTGAACACCTCCTGGCTCCCGAAGGACTTCGATAGGCCTGTGGCGGACAGCGGTGTCTTCCCACACGGGTGCGGCGTGGGGAACCGTAGCCGGGCGACCTTGTCCGCTTTACGCACGTCCTCGAGGCCTGATTGCAGTCTCTCGGCGCGCTTGAGCATCGACTGGGCCGCTCGCGCTTTGGTCGCCTTGGCACGCATACGTTCCGCCTGGTCGCGCAGGTGCATCGCGGTGCGCTCAGCATTGGCGCGTTCGCGTCGACGCCTCCGTTCGTCATCCTCACGCTGTCGCAGGTACAGACGCCATCCCATGTTGTAGGTGTCGATCATGCTGCGAGTGGCATCGAGGTGAAACACCTTGTTGACAGTGCTCTCCAGTAGCGGGACGTCGTGGCTGATGACCACGAAGCCACCGGCGAAGGTCGACAGGAAACGCCGCAGCCACTGGATGCTGTCGGCGTCAAGGTGGTTCGTGGGCTCGTCGAGCAGCAGGATGTCGTTACCGCCGAAGAGGATCCTCGCCAGTTCGATGCGGCGCCGCTGCCCGCCGGACAGCGTCCCCAGTTGCTGTGCGAGTACGCGCTCCGGAAGGCCGACACTGGCGGCGATCGATGCCGCCTCTGCCTCAGCGGCATAGCCACCGCGGGAGAGGAACTCCTGCTCGGCCCGCGCGTAGCGACCCATCGCGCGTTCGGCCAGTGCAGGATCCGCCATGTCCTGGGACGCCCGATCCATTGCCTCGACTGTTGCGTCGAGGCCTCGCGCCGACAGGATCCGGCCTCGCGCGGTAACCGATAGATCGCCGGTGCGGGGGTCCTGGGGGAGGTAGCCCACGGAGCCGCTGCGGACAACGGAACCCGACTCCGGGGCAGCCTCTCCCGCGAGGATGCGCATCAGTGTCGTCTTGCCGGCGCCGTTGCGGCCCACGAGCCCGATCCGGTCGCCCGCAGCCACACGCAGGTTCGCGTCCTCGATCAGGGTCTGGGTACCCGCGCGAACTATGAGGGACGACGCGGTGATCATGGCGGCTTGATCCTACGTCCAGGAGCCGGCGTGTCCTCGATGCCCACTCGATGGGGCGCGTTGTGGGTCAGACGTTGAAGCCCAGTGCCCGCAGCATCTCGCGACCGTCGTCGGTGATCTTGTCCGGGCCCCACGGTGGCAGCCAGACCCAGTTGATCCGGTAACCGGAAGCGACCCCGTTGAGAGCGGCACGGGTCTGGTCCTCAATGACATCGGTGAGGGGGCAGGCTGCGGACGTGAGAGTCATATCCAATGTGGCGACACCCGCGTCGTCCACTGAGATGTCGTACACCAAACCTAGGTCGACGACATTGATCCCCAACTCGGGATCGACGACATCCTTCATCGCCTCCCACAAGTCGTCGGTCGCGATCGTGTCCTTCATGTTCCAACCTCCTCCATCGCCGTACTCACTGCGTCGCGCCAGGCCATCCAGGCGAGCAGGGCGCACTTCACGCGCGCGGGATACTTGGAAACACCCGCGAAGGCGACCGCATCGCCGAGCCGCTCCTCGTCAAGTTCCCCGTGATTGCCCCTGGACTGCATGAGGCGAGTGAACTCCTCCTGAACCGCCAGTGCCTCGCCGACCGGCAGGCCTACGAGTTGGTCGTGCAAAACGCTCGCGCTGGCTTGCGAGATCGAACACCCCTGTCCGTCGTAGGAGATGTCCTCGACCAGGACTGCACCGTCTTGTCGCACGAGTCGCACCCGTAGATCGACCTCATCACCACAGGTGGGATTCACGTGGTGCACCTCTGCGTCGTAAGGCTGACGCAAACCGCGACCATGCGGGTGACGGTAGTGGTCGAGGATGATCTCCTGGTACATCGACTCAACGTCCACGGCCCGCCCCGAAGAACTCGGCGGCGGCCGCAACGCCGTCGATGAGGGCGGCAACATCATCGAGGTCGTTGTAGACGTAAACCGACGCGCGAGTCGTCGCCGGAACGCCCAGCCTTCGGCACGTCGGCCACGCGCAATGATGCCCGACTCGCACCGCCACACCCCGGGAGTCCAGGATCTGGCCGACATCGTGCGGGTGGACACCCTCCAGGGTGAAAGACACAGCACCGCCGCGATCACTCGGTCCGGGACCAACGATGCGCACCCCTGACAGGTCCGAAAGACCTTCGAGGATCGCGCGGGTCAGCAGTTGGTCGTGCTGGAACACCGCCGGCAGACCAAGGGTCTCGAGATAGTCGATCGCAGCAGCAAGCCCGACCGCCTGGGCAACCATCGGCGTCCCCGCCTCGAAGCGCTGCGGGGGTGGGGCGAAGGTCGACCCCTGCATCGTGACTGTCTCGATCATCGAACCGCCCGCGATGAACGGGGGCATGGCGCTCAGCACATCGGTGCGGGCCCACAACACACCGATTCCGGTGGGACCGAGCATCTTGTGACCGCTCCACGCCATCGCATCGACGTCGAGCGAGGTGACGTCCACGGGCATGTGCGGTACGGACTGGCAGGCATCCAGGATGACCAGCGCGCCGACCTCACGCGCCCGCGCGACGACCGTCGCCACGTCGTTGATGGTGCCGAGAATGTTCGACTGGTGCACGAACGATACGACGCGGGTTCGCGTCGTGATGACCTCATCGAGTCGACTCAGATCCAGGCGACCCTCATCGGTGATCGGGATCCAGCGCAGCTCCGCCCCGGTCTTAGCTGCTAGCTCCTGCCAGGGCACCAGATTGGCGTGGTGCTCCATTTCCGTCACGACCAACACGTCGTCCGGAGTCAGGATGAAACGTTCGGCACCTTCCGGCAGTGCGGCCCCCGTGCGCGCCTTGTCGGTCGTGTTGCTGAATGCGTAGGCGAGAAGGTTGAGCGACTCCGTCGCGTTCTTGGTGAAGACGATCTCCTCGGGCTGCGCGTTCACGAACCCTGCTACGCGCGCCCGCGCCCCTTCGTAGGCATCGGTCGCCTCCTCGGCGAGCTGGTGCGCACCTCGATGAACTGCTGCGTTCGACGTCTCGTAGAAGTGGCGCTCGGCATCAAGCACCTGACGGGGCTTTTGCGAGGTCGCCGCACTGTCGAGGTACACGAGCCGGTGCCCACCGCGGACTGTGCGCGACAGCACGGGAAAGTCCGAACGGATACGCGCCACGTCCAGGCCGTGCACCGCCACCGCCTCTGTCACGAGCCGCTCACTGCCCCGCTGGTCAGGTAACGCTCGTAGCCCTCCGCCTCCAGTTGTTCGGCCAACTCCGGTCCTCCGCTGTCGACGATCGCGCCGTCCACGAAGACGTGAACGAAGTCCGGTCGGACGTAGCGCAGGATGCGCGTGTAGTGGGTTATCAGCAGAACTCCGCGATCACCGCGCTCTCGGAAACGGTTGATCCCATCCGACACGATCCGCAAGGCGTCGACATCGAGGCCGGAGTCGGTCTCATCGAGCACAGCGATCTTGGGATCGAGCAGCTCGAGCTGGAGGATCTCGTGGCGCTTCTTCTCCCCACCGCTGAAGCCCTCATTCAGGCTGCGTTCGGCAAAGGCCGGATCCATCGCAAGTTGATCCATGGCGCCACGGACCTCCTTCACCCAGGTACGCAACTTGGGCGCCTCACCCCGAACCGCTGTCACCGACGTGCGCAAGAAGTTGGACACCGAGACCCCGGGGACCTCGACGGGGTATTGCATCGCCAGGAAGAGGCCGGCGCGGGCGCGCTCGTCCACGCTCATGTCGATGACGTCGGTCCCGTCGAGCGTGATCGAGCCCGAGGTCACCTGGTATCGCGGGTGCCCGGCGATCACGTAGGCCAAGGTCGACTTGCCGCTGCCATTGGGACCCATGACCGCGTGGGTCTGGCCGCCATCGATGGTCAGGTTGACGCCCCTCAGAATCTCCACCGGCCCCGCGTCGGTGTCGATCGACACGTGGAGGTCCTTGATCTGCAGTTCTGGCATGAGTACTCCTTCAGAGGGTTTCTACGTCGACGTGGACCTCGGCGGATGCGCCGACGCCTTCGATTCGGACGGCGTACACGGGGACGGGACTGATGGCCGGCAATGAGGTTGGCTCCCCCGTGCGCAGGTCGAACTTCGATCCGTGCAGCCAGCACTCGATGAAGCACCCTTCGACGTCACCCTCCGAGAGCGCAACGTCCGCGTGGGAGCAGACATCCTTGATGGCGAACACCGCGCCTTCGGTCCGCACGATGGCCACCGGTATCCCGGCAACCTCCACGGCAAGGGCACCGGACTCAGGCACGGCATCCAGGGGGCACGCGGCGACCCAGGTCATTCGTCGGCCCCCGCATCCACGTCGACTTCGGCCGAGTCGGTCACCGACAGCCCGGACGACCGCAGGCGGTCATCCACCGCGGCCATCACGGCGGAAGCGATTGCGGCATCCCCGATCCGGTCGACGACCTCGGCGAAGAATCCTCTGATGACCAGGGCCCGGGCAACGCTTGCGGGAATGCCACGGCTCTGCAGGTAGAACAGTTGATCGTCGTCGAAGCGACCCGTCGCGCTGGCATGTCCCGCCCCGATGAGCTCGCCGGTCTCGAGCTCGAGGTTCGGGACGGAGTCCGCGCGCGCACCGTCGCTGAGCAGGAGGTTGCGATTCGTTTCGTAGGTATCCACGCCCACC
>JBILVH010000093.1:0-6542 GCA_044370555.1 Candidatus Nanopelagicales bacterium | reverse complement strand
CGAGGTCGCTGCACCAAGCGTCGCCACGAAGGAGGCGGTGTTGATGATCGAGCCGCGGCCCTGCTCGAGCATGTAGGGAATAACCTCCTTGCAGCACAGGTAGACCGAGGTGAGGTTGACCTCCTGGACCCGCCGCCAGGCGTCCAGACCGGTCTCGAGGATCGAATCGTCCTCGGGCGGGGAGATCCCCGCATTGTTGAACGCCACGTCCACCGATCCATACGTCTCGTGCGCTACGCGGAACAGATTGGCAACATCCGCCTGCTCCACCACGTCGGTCCGGACGAACGTGCCGCCAACCTGCTCGGCAGCGGACTCGCCCGCCGCCACATCAAGATCCGCGATGACGACCTTCGCACCTTCGTCGGCCAGCCGGATCGCCGCCGCAAGGCCGATACCGCTCGCACCACCGGTGATGACGGCCGTGCGGCCGACGTACCTTGCGCAATTCGAAGTGGACATCCCGCTCCCTGCGTCAGTCGTTGCTGATGAAGACGTTCTTGGTCTCGGTGAAAGCCGCCAGTGCATCGGGGCCGAGTTCGCGGCCTAAGCCGGACTGTTTGAACCCGCCGAACGGCGTTGCGTACCGGACCGACGAGTGCGAGTTGACCGAGAGGTTCCCGCACTCGACCGCCCGTGCGACCCGCAGAGCTCGGCCCACGTCGCGGGTCCAGAGAGATCCGGAGAGGCCGTACTCCGAGTCGTTGGCCTTGCGGATCGCATCGGCCTCGTCGTCGAACGGGACAACGACGACGACCGGACCGAAAATCTCGTCGCGATAGGCGCGTGCGGCTTCGTCAACCGGGGCTAGCACTGTCGGGGGGAACCAGAATCCTGGGCCGTCGGGCACCGTCCCGCGAAAGGCGACAGGTGCGTCCTCGGGGACGTACGACCTGACCCGGTCACGCTGCTGCGCCGAGATGAGCGGCCCCATCTCGGAGGTCGACAGGGCCGGGTCCTCGACGCGCACTCCGAGGACCGCCGGCTCAAGTAGAGCCATGAAGCGGTCGTACACCGACCGCTGCACGAGGATCCGCGATCGGGCGCAGCAGTCCTGGCCGGCATTGTCGAACACGCCGTACGGTGCCGTGGCCGCCGCACGTTCGATGTCGGCGTCCGCGAAGACGATGTTCGCGCTCTTGCCGCCGAGTTCGAGGGTCACGCGCTTCACCCGCTCGGCGCACCCGGCCATGACGCGCTTGCCTACCTCGGTGGAACCGGTGAAGACCACTTTGCGCACCGCGGGATGGTCAACGAAGCGGACGCCGACCACCGATCCTCGCCCAGGCACGACCGTGAACACCCCATCGGGGATACCGGCATCGCGCGCGAGTTGACCGAGCCGGATCGCGGTCAACGGCGTCAGTTCAGCAGGCTTGAGCACGACGGTGCAGCCGGCGGCGAGAGCAGGCGCGAACCCCCACGACGCAATGGGCATCGGGAAGTTCCACGGCACGATGACCCCCACGACACCGACGGGTTCGGCGAAGGTCACGTCCATGCCGCCCGCAACGGGGATCTGTCGGCCGAACAACCGCTCGGGTGCGGCCGCGTAGTAGTGCAGTACATCGCGCACATTGCCGGCCTCCCAGCGGGCATTTCCGATTGTGTGCCCGGAGTTCATGACCTCGAGCTGCGCCAACTCCTCGATGTGAGCGTCGACCTCGTCGGCGAAGCGGCGGAGTAACCGGGCCCTGTCGGCCGGCGTCACCGCACGCCACGCGGGAAGCGCCCGCTCCGCCGCGGCGATCGCGGCATCGGTCTGTGCAACATCGGCCATCTCGACGCTGGCCACGACTTGCTCCGTCACGGGGCTGATCACTTCATAGGTCGTCACCGCTGACCTCACAGTCTCTCGAAGCCACGGAAGCGCTCCCAATCGGTGACCGCGCGTCCGAAGGCGTCGAGTTCGACCGCGGCCATATTGGCGTAATGCGCCTGGACCTCGGACCCGAACGTCTCGTTGACCCACTCCGACTGCTCCCAGAGCAACTTCGCGTCGTTGAGTGAGGTCGGGATCCGCACCGCGTCGGCAACGTAGGCATTGCCGGTGAACTCTGACTCGAGTTGCAAGGACCGCTCGATCCCGTTGAGGCCGGCCGCGATCACACCAGCGACGGCGAGATACGGGTTGACGTCGCCACCCGGAACGCGGTTCTCAAGACGCAGGCTGGGCCCGTGGCCCACCAGCCGCAGGGCGCAGGTGCGGTTGTCTCGTCCCCATTTTATGGCAGTGGGAGCAAAGCTCCCTTCCACGAAGCGCTTATACGAGTTGATGTTCGGCGCGAGCAGCAGGGACAATTCCTCAAGGTGTGCCAACTGTCCGGCGATGAATGATCGACCGACGTCTGACAGGCCGTTGGGTGCCTCGTTATCGGCCATCACGAGCGAGCCGTCCCCGCCGCGGAACGACAAGTGGATGTGGCACGAGTTGCCTTCGCGCTGGTCATATTTCGCCATGAATGTCAGGGCCATGCCCTCCTGCGCGGCAATCTCCTTCGCACCGTTCTTGTAGATGACGTGGTTGTCGCAGGCGCGCACCGCGTCGTCGTAGCGGAATGCGATCTCGTGCTGACCGAAGTTGCACTCCCCCTTGACGCTCTCGACAGTCAGTCCCGCACCGCTCATCCCGAGCCGGATCCGGCGCAGCAGGGGTTCAACCCGGGCCGTGCCCAGGATTGAGTAATCCACGTTGTAGAGGTTGACGGGCGTCAGGCCACGGTAGGCGCGGTGCCACGCCTCCTCGTAGGAGTCGTTGAAGACGATGAACTCCAACTCGGTACCGCAGAGCGCAACCATCCCCGCCGCCGCAAGCCGCTCAGTCTGCCGCTTGAGGATCTGCCGGGGAGATGCCGCGACGTCACCTCCGCCCACCCGGGCCACGTCGCACAGGACCCCCACCGACCCGGGGAGCCACGGGATCCTGTGCAGTGTCGACAGATCGGGCGTGAGCACCACGTCGCCGTACCCAGTGTCCCAGGACGACATTGCATACCCACCCACGGTGTTCATGTCGACGTCGACGGCCAGCAGGTAGCTACAGCCCTCGGTGCCGTGATGCACGACTTCCGACAGGAAGAAAGGCGCGTGGATCCGCTTGCCCTGCAGTCGACCCTGCATGTCGGTGAAGGCCACCACGACCGTGTCGATGTCGCCGCTGTCAACCCCGAGGCGCAGCAGCTCTAGGTCAAGGGTGGGGTCAGCGCTCACGACGTCCTCGCAGGGGCTCGTTGGATGCGGCGCCCTGCATCGTACGGCCCCGGCCGGGGCTCAGCCGAGGAAACGGCGCCACGCGCGATCGACCAGCTCCGGATGCTCCATCTGAGCGACGTGACCGGAGTCCGGGATCACAACGACGTGGGCGTCCCGGAAGTGCCGCGTGACCTTGTGGGCGGCCACCGAGTCGACCAACTTGTCGGTGCGCCCGTAGATCACGACTACCGGGCACAGAATCCGCTCCGCCAACTTCCACGGCCGCTGCCATGAGGTGTCGAGGTAGGTCCGGAGGAGGCCGCGCAGCGCCCCGAGGTAGACCTCGGCGGTGTAGGGGAACGCGTCGCGCTCGCGAACCTCGGCCACGCTCTCGGCGCGGCGGTGTTCGCTGAGCCGCCCCGGGTCCTCGAAGCAGGCGTCCATCGTCGCGTTGACGCGGGCGGCAGCGTCCAAGGTGAGGTACTTGCCCACGAGCCGCTCACCGATGCCGGGCAGGGCGATGATCGGCATGTGGGCGGCGGCGCGCTGCGGCAGCACCCGGGGCAACGCCGGCGAGACGAGGGTCACCGACAGCACGAGATCGGGGCGACGCGCGGCCAACTGGACGGCAACGGCACCGCCGAGGGAGTTGCCGAAGATGTGCACCGGCCCGCGGCCGAGGGATTCGATGAACTCCGCCACTCCGCGGGCGTAACCCGCAGGGCTGAAGTCACCGTCGCGGGGCGGCGGCGACATCCCGAAGCCGCTGAGATCGACCGCCCAGGTCTCGAGGCGGTCCTGCAGCATCCAGGTGAGATCGGTCCAGTTCAGCGCTGATCCGCCCAGCCCGTGGATCAGCACGGCAGGGGCAGCGTCGGCCGCGGTGGATGGGCGGTAGCGGTAGGCCATCGTGCGGCCGGGCAGGTCCACGATCTGCGAGTCCGGCGCGGCATGGTGGGGCGCGGCCTGGTGAGTGGTCTCGGCGAGGGCGGTCACCCCCCTATGGGACCACACCGACCGCGCAGAGGCCATTCGCATGGGGAATCCGTGCTCCGCACCTTCGGGCGCACCCCCCGGATCGACCGAGCGGAGTAGCCTGAGGCGATGACCGCGGATCCGCTGGAGTCGACCACCCTCGACACTCCACGTGGGGTCCGCCTCCCCCGCGAGGAGCGGCGCCAGCAGTTGATGGCCGCGGCGCGCGAGGTCTTCGTGGCGTTCGGCTACCACGCGGCTGCGATGGATGACATCGCCGACCGGGCAAGTGTGAGCAAGCCTGTGCTCTATCAGCACTTCCCGAGCAAGTTGCACCTCTACCTCGCACTCCTCGACAGCAGCGCGGCCAGTCTGATCGATGCGGTTCGGGATGCGCTCGAGTCGACGCACGACAACAAGAAGCGTGTGCACGCCACGATGGCGGCGTACTTCGCCTTCGTGGCTGAGCCAGCCGGGGCCTACCAACTGGTTTTTGAAAGCGACCTCACCCGTGAACCCGCCGTCCAGGACCGCGTCTCACAGCTGAACGAGATGTGCGCATCGATGGTCAGCAAGGTGATCGCCGAAGACACCGGACTCAGCGAGCAGCAGGCGCACCTGCTCGCCTACGGGCTGCTCGGCATGGCGCAGGCGGCCGCGCTTCGATGGCTGCGCGACGTCGAGGACCCAGCGGCGACCGCGGTGGATCAGGCCGAGGCGGCCGAACTCGTCGCGTCGCTGGCCTGGCGCGGGATCCGGGGCTTCCCCCTGTCGCACCCCCCGGTCACCGACTGACGGAATCGATGACCGCCCGGGATGCCGATCGGTGGGGTGGTCGGATAGCGTGGCGGCATGGAGGTCAAGATCGGCGTGCAACACAACGCCCGCGAGATCGTGCTCGAGTCCCCGCTTGCAGCGGACGACGTCGTGGAGGCTGTTCAGGCCGCGATCAAGGACGGCGGCGTGCTGAGCCTCGATGACGAGCGCGGGCGCCGAGTCGTGATCCCAGCGGAGAAGATCGCCTACGTGGAGATCGGTGTGACTGCGACCCGCCCGGTCGGCTTCGGGGGCTGACCTAAGCGTTCAGGCCTAGCGCCTGCATCCGTCGGGTGTGCTCATCGGTGAGCCGGGAGAACATCGCGCCGAGACTCGCAAGGTCCGATGTGCCCACGAAGAGGTCAATGAGCGCGTCACGCTCCGCTGCCACCACCTGCGCTTGGCGCAGCGCTTCGCCGACCAGCCGGCGGCCCCACAACGCCAGCCGACCGGAGACCACTGGATCGGCATCCATTGCCGCCCGCAACCGGCGGACGAGGTAGTCGTCCGACTGCGCGTCGCAGACCGAGGTCACTAGGTCGCGCGTGACCGGATCACACAATGAAGCGACCTCGCGGTAGAAGTCTCGGCTGATGCCGTCGCCGACGTACGCCTTCACCAGACCTTCCAGCCAGTCGGACGGTGCGGTGAGCGCGTGGAACTCAGTGAGCGCGGCTCGGAACGGCTCCATGGCCACCTCGGGCTCGGCTCCCAACTCGGTCAGCCTTGCCCGGAGTCGATCGAAGTTGCCCAGGTGAGTGTCCGCGATGTGGGCGAGGGCCGCCTCGTCGGCGATCGTCGGGGCGAGCGCGGCGTCCTGGGCGAGCCGCTCGAAACCCATCAGTTCCCCGTAGGCCAGCACCCCGAGCAGGTCGACCATGCTCGCCCGGAATTCGCCCGTCGTGATGTCTGCCGCCTCCATGGCGCACGAGGCTAGCGGGTCGGTGCATCAGGTAGAGTGCCCATCAGGCGATGGGGAGCATCACGCTCCGCCGCCACCGACATTGGAGAGACCTCTGACCACCCTGAGCACCCCTTCGACCGAGCCTGCTGAGCAGGTCACCTTCACAGACCTCGGCGCCCCACCCGCCATCGCAAGTGCCCTTTCGGTGCGCGGCATCGTCCACGCCTTCCCGATCCAGCAGATGTGCATCCCGCTAGCGCTCGAGGGCCGTGACCTGATCGGTCAGGCGAAGACCGGCACCGGCAAGACCCTCGGATTCGGCGTACCGGTGCTGAGTCGGATCGATTCGACCCGCATCGGCGTCCGCGGCCGCACACCCGTCGCGCTGATCATCGTCCCGACCCGCGAACTGTGTCTGCAGGTCGCTGACGATCTCGCGATCGCGGGGGCCGACCTCGGCGCTGTAGTCACCGCGATCTACGGCGGCCGCGGCTACGAACCGCAGATCGAGGCGCTGACCAATGGGGTTGACGTCGTGGTGGGCACGCCGGGGCGCGTCATCGATCTCGCGACCCGACGTGACCTGATTCTGCGAGATGTACGCACGCTGGTGCTCGACGAGGCCGACGAGATGCTCGACATGGGATTCCTCCCC
>JBILVH010000092.1:0-6554 GCA_044370555.1 Candidatus Nanopelagicales bacterium | reverse complement strand
TTGGTGGAGGTCCTCAAGACGCGCGACGCCGCCGGACGCGATCACCTGCGCGGGCGTGGCCTTCAGGACGCGGTGCAGCAGGTGCAGGTTCGGCCCGGTCATCGTGCCGTCCTTGGTGACGTCGGTGACGACGTAGCGGGCGCACCCCTCGCCGTCGAGTCGCGACAGGGTCTCCCAGAGATCCCCGCCATCGCGCGTCCAGCCGCGGGCCGCCAGGGTGTCACCGCGCACGTCGAGCGCGATGGCGATGCGTTCGCCGTGCTCGGCGATCGCACTGCGGCACCAGTCGGGGTCCTCCAATGCCGCGGTGCCGATGTTGACGCGCGCCGCACCGGTGGCAAGGGCGCGCGCGAGGGATTCATCGTCGCGGATGCCCCCCGAGATCTCCACCTGCACGTCCACGTCGGCGACGACCTGCGCGAGCAGGTCCGCATTCGAGCCGCGACCGAACGCGGCGTCGAGGTCCACGAGGTGGATCCACTCGGCACCCTGCTCCGCCCAGGAGCGCGCCGCCTCCCGCGGATCGCCGTACGACGTCTCGGTGCCCGCCGCACCCTGCACCAGGCGGACGGCGACTCCGTCGGCGACATCGACCGCGGGGAAGAGAATGAAACTCACACCTCGAGCCTAGTCGGTGATACCCCGGTTGCGGAGCCGCTCCCGCGCCGCCTTCTCGACGAGCTCGGCGAAGAACTCGGTCTCGGTGATGTCGGCCACCGACTTCGCCCGCCGCACCTGGTCGATCTCGACCCGCAGCTTGCGGACCTCCTGCGTCAGCGACCGCTCACGCGCAGCGACCTTGTCCGACATCGTCGCGAAGGATCTCGCCAAGGTGGACATCTCGTCCGGGAGCCACCGGGGGACGAGCGCCTTGACATCGAGGTCGTACTCCCCATCGGCCACCCGCTGCGTGGCGGTGTTCAGACGCTTGAGCGGTCGCGTCAGCGACGTCGCGAGGCCGATCACGAGCAGCGCCATGACCACGTAACTCGCGATCATGATCGGGATGAGTCGCGAGCGCAGTTCGGCCTGCACAGCATCGACGTACGTCAGCGGGACGTCATAGAGCAGACCGCCGATGACCGCTCCATTGGCGTCGGTGATCGGCGTGTACGCGGTGATCCACAAGCCGAATGCACCCTGGTAGGCGGGTTGGTCGACGGTGCCGCTGAGCCCGCGCTGCATGTACGACACGACCTCATCGGTGGTGACCTCGTCGGCGGGGCGCCCGGCGAAGGAGCCGAGTTGATCGTCGGGGACGTAGCCGACGAGTGTCGCGATCCGGATCTCGCCCTGCGGATCGCGGTAGTAGCTCACCAGGCCGAGCCCCTCGACCGACTCCCGGTGCAGGGCCAGGTCGGCCAGCATCTGCTGGATGTGCGGCTGCGCGAGGGCGTCCGTGACCTCACCGACGCCCTGCACCCGGATTCGGTCGAGGTAGTCGAGGAAGGCGGCGCGATCGAGCCCGGCCGCGACCGTCTGGCTCGTGAGCCGCATCTCGGTGACCAGGCGGTTCTGTGTCGTCGTGGTGGTGAACGAGTAGATCCAGACCCACATCACGGCGAGGACCACGGTGAAGGCGAGGAGGAAGGCGACCAGCATCTTCCAGCGGACGGACACCCACGGCCGGCGGCCACGCGGCGGTGCCGGAGCACCACCGTCGACGACGGTCACCTGCGCACCTTCGTCACGCGAGGGTCGCTACCCAATTGGCCAGCACGCGAGCACCGGCGTCCCCCGACTTCTCAGGGTGGAACTGGGTCGCCATCAGCGGTCCGTTCTCGACGGCGGCCACGAAATCCACGCCGTGATGGGACCACGTCACGAGTGGTTCGCGCAGCCGTTCACCGGAAACAAGGGTCCAGTGCTGCACCGCGTAGGAGTGGACGAAGTAGAAGCGTTCGTCCCGGACCCCGTCGAAGAGCACCGAAGCTGCCGGTGCGCGGACGGTGTTCCAGCCCATGTGCGGGAGCACCGGGGCGTCGAGGCGCTCCACCACCCCGGGCCACTCCGCGAGGCCGTCGGAGCGCACTCCGTGCTCGACCCCCGCCTCGAACATGACCTGCATGCCGACGCAGATGCCGAGCACCGGGCGACCACCCGAAAGCCGTCGCCCGACGATGCGACCACCGTGGACGCGTTCGATGCCGGCCATGCAGGCGGCGAAGGCACCGACACCTGGGACGACGAGGCCGTCGGCAGCCATCGCAGCCGACTCGTCGGCGGTGACCTCCACGTCGGCGCCGGTCCGGGCGATGGCGCGCTCGGCGGAGCGCAGATTGCCGGACCCGTAGTCGAGGATCACCACGCGCGGGCGTGTCACGCGGGCGCCCCCCACCACAGCACCACACCGGCACCCGCTAGTACCGCCCCGACGCCCATGATCGCCGTGCCGACCCAGTTGCGCTGGCGCGCGAACGAGATGACGCCGCCGATCAGGAAGCCGGCGAGGCCGAGCATGACGACGGTGTACCAGTTCACGGCTAGACCGATTCGTTCGACGACAGCGTGCCTTTGGTGGACGGCACGCCGACGACGCGCGGATCGATCGCCACCGCGTCACGAAGCGCACGGGCGAACGCCTTGAACTGCGCCTCGACCATGTGGTGCGCATTGCGACCCGACAGCACGCGCACGTGCAGTGTGATCTGCGCCGTTGCCACGAAGGACTCGAGGATGTGACGGGTCAGCGACGTGTCGTACGTGCCGATCAATGTGACCATCTCGGGTTCCTCGTGCACGAGGTACGGTCGACCTGAGAGGTCGACGGCAGCACTGGCGAGCGTCTCGTCGAGAGGTACCGTGGCATCGCCGAACCTGCGGGTGCCGGCCGCATCGCCCAGCGCCTGCCGAAATGCCGTGCCCAGGGCAAGCGCCGTGTCTTCGACGGTGTGGTGTGCGTCCACGTCGAGGTCGCCGCGAGTCACCACACGCAGATCGAACAGGCCGTGCCGACCCAGCTGCGAGAGCATGTGGTCGTAGAAGGGGACACCGGTCTCGACCTCGGTCGTACCGCTGCCATCGAGGTCGATACGCACCGAGACCGAGCTCTCCTTCGTCGTGCGCTCCACCGTGCCGATGCGACTCATGTGCCCTCCTGGTCGGCGCGACCGCGCGGGCCGCTACCTGTCTGCTCGTCCCCGGCGGCGACCTGGGAGAGCGCCGTCCGGAAGGCCTCATTCTCGCGCGGAGTGCCGATGCTGACGCGCAGCCACCCCGCGGGGCCGATCTCGCGGATGAGCACTCCCCGGTCTAGCAGGGCCTGCCAGACCTTCCGGCGGTCGGCGAAGCGTCCGAAGAGGATGAAGTTGGCGTCGGAGTCGGCGACGGCATACCCCTCGGCCCGCAGCCACGCGACCAGGGCGTCCCGCTCGTCGCGGAGCAGGGCGACCTGGGCCTGCAGCTCCTCGGCGAAGCCGAGAGCGACACTCGCGACGACCTGCGATGTCGTCGACAGGTGGTAGGGCAGCCGCACGACGCGCAGCGCGTCAACGGCGGCCGCGTCGCCCGCGGCGACGTAACCGACGCGCGCCCCGGCGAGTGCGAACGCCTTGCTCATGGTGCGGGTGACCAGCAGCCGAGGGAACTCCGCGAGCAGGGACATCGCCGTGCCCGAGCCGGGTCGGCGGAACTCCGCGTACGCCTCATCCACCACGACGACGCCGGGCGCGATGCGGCAGATGTCGGCGAGGGTGGCGACGTCGACCGCCGTACCGGTCGGGTTATTGGGTGAAGTGATGAGGAGGATGTCGGGGGTGTGCTCGGTGATGGCTTCGCGCACCAACCCGAGGTCGATCGAGAAGTCGTCCCGTCGTGGCACGTTGACGTACCTGGTGAAGGCGTCCCGCGCATAGTCGGGGTACATCGCGTACGTCGGACTGAAGCCGAGTGCCGTGCGCCCGGGGCCGCCGAACGCGGTGAAGATCTGCTGCATCACCTCGTTGCTGCCGTTGGCCGCCCACATGTGGTCGACGCCAATCGCCACACCGGACTCGCCCGCGAGGTACGAGCACAAGTCGGTCCGCAACGCCAGGGCCTCGCGGTCGGGGTAGCGATTGAGCGTCAGCGCCGCATCGGCCACGGCATCACCGATGGCGCGCGCAAGGGCGGGCGAGGGACCGAACGGGTTCTCGTTCGTGTTCAGACGCACGGGCACGTCGATCTGGGGTGCACCGTAGGGTTCGACGCCCACCAGGTCGGGGCGCAGCGGCAGTGGCATCGCTCGCCCGCCGATCAGGATGGACCCGGGAAGCGGACCCGGATCGCGTCGGCGTGGCCGGGCAGGTCCTCCTCGTGCGCGAGGGTGACGACGTGGTCGGCGATACCGCGCAGGGCGGTCTCGTCGTACTCCACGATGTGGATCCCCCGCAGGAAGGTCTGCACGGACAACCCGCTGGAGAAGCGCGCCGTACCGTACGTCGGCAGGACGTGATTGGAGCCTGCGGCGTAGTCGCCGAGGGACACCGGCGTGTAGGAGCCCACGAAGATCGCACCGGCGTTGCGCACCCGCCGCGCGACCGCGCGAGCATCGCGCGTGTGTATCTCGAGGTGCTCGGCCGCGTAGCGGTCGACGATCGCGAGCCCGGCGTCAATATCGTCGACAAGGAAGATGCCGCTTTGCGGACCACTCAGGGCCTCGGTGATGCGCTCGACATGCTTGGTCGTCGCGAGTTGGCGGGTGATCTCGACATCGACAGCGTCAGCGAGTGCGACGCTCGTCGTGACGAGCACCGAGGCGGCGAGCACATCGTGCTCGGCCTGGCTGATCAGGTCGGCCGCGACGAGTGCAGGGTCAGCGGTGTCGTCGGCGAGGATGGCGATCTCCGTGGGGCCCGCCTCGGAGTCGATGCCGATCAGCCCCATCACCATGCGCTTGGCGGCGGTGACGTACACGTTGCCCGGTCCCGTGATGAGATCGACGGGAAGGCAAGGTGAGCCATCGGACAGGTCGATGCCGTAGGCGAGCATCGCGACCGCCTGGGCACCGCCCACGGCGTACACCTCGCTCACTCCGAGCAGCCCGCAGGCCGCGAGCACCGTCGGGTGCGGGAGGCCGCCGTGGTCGCGCTGCGGCGGTGAGACCACGACGACCTCGTCGACACCGGCGAGCTGGGCCGGGACGACGTTCATGATGACGCTGCTCGGATAGACCGCGCGACCACCCGGTACGTAGAGGCCCACGCGGGACACCGGCACCCAGCGCTCGGTCACGCTTCCGCCGGGCACGACCTCGGTCACGGTCTCGTCGCGACGTTGATCGGAGTGCACGATGCGCACGCGCCGGATCGCCTCCTGGAGTGCGTCTCGCACTTTCGGATCAAGGTCAGCGACGCACCGCGCGATCTGCTCCTGCGTCACGCGCAGGGCCGGGGGCCGCACGCCATCGAACCGCTCGCAGAACTCGAGCACGGCGTCCTCGCCGCGGTAGCGAACGGCCTCGACGATGGGGCGCACGACATCCGTCGCGTCGTCGAGGTCGAGGGCCGCCCGGGGCATGTCGATGCGGGCGTCCACGGGGACGCCGCGCAGGTCACGCCGCTGCAGCACGGGCCAAGTCTAGGCGCCGGTTCTAGGCTGCACACATGCAGACCGAGGTCATCCCGCTGTTCCCGCTCGGCAGCGTGCTCGTGCCGCATCTGGTGCTACCGCTCCACATCTTCGAGCCGCGCTACCGCACGCTGGTCGCCAACCTCAACGACCGCGCCGAGGAGGACCGCTACTTCGGCGTCGTGGCCATCCGCGAGGGCAGCGAGGTCGGGGCGGACGCCCTGCCGAGCCTCTACCCGGTGGGTACCACGGCGGTGCTGACCCACACCGCAGCGCTCCCCGACGGGCGCTTCGACATCAGCACGCGGGGCGATCGCCGGTTCCGCATCGTCGATCTCGACGACTCCCTGCCGTACCTGCAGGCCCGCGTGGAGTACCTCGACGAACCCGCGGACGGTGCGACACCGGAACTCGTCGACACGGTGCGCACACGCTTCACGGAGTATCGCGCGATCCTCGACCCGTCCTCGGAGGGTGATTCCTCCGCGCTCCCCTCGGACCCCGAGGTGCTGTCCTACCTGGTGACCGCCGTCATCGTCATCGCGTTGCACACCCGGCAGTCGCTGCTCGAGGCGTTCACCACCGCAATGCGGCTCGACATGCTCGCGCGGTTGCTGCGTCGTGAATCAGCGATCCTCCAGACCATCCCATCGCTACCGACGTGGGACCTCCCGCGCGAGCGCAATCTCAACTAGCGATTGCGACACCGCGGGCCCGGCTACTCCGGGGTCACGGTGCGGCGCGGGATCACCCACAGGGCGGCGGCCTGCACGGTCGCGATCAGCGCGACGGTGATCGCCCCGAGCAGGTAGACGGCGGCCATCCGGATATCCCGCGGCGCCTCGACGAGGGCCCCGTCGACCAGCCCGGTCGGGAACGCGGCGACCTCAGCGGCGTGCACGGCGGTCACGATGCCCCACAGAGGCACCGCGGCCAGCAGTGCGCCCACGACGCCGAGCCCGAGCACCTGGAGCGGTGCGCGCGGCCGCAGGGGGATGAGCACGGCC
>JBILVH010000101.1:0-6123 GCA_044370555.1 Candidatus Nanopelagicales bacterium | reverse complement strand
GGAGCAGCGCGGGGTCATCCGGCTGTTGGACATCGACCGGCGTGAACACATCGGGCTGTTCGCGGGCGGGGAGCCACAGCGGTGCCAGGGAGACCTCCGTGACATCAGGTGCGGCATCGGCGAACTGCTCCCGCAGCCAGTCCGGTCGGTGCGTCACAGCAGCCCGCGCTCCCGCGGCACTCGCCGGCGAGATGCACGCGACCGCGCGCGCCGACCAGCACGCACCCAGCCACACGGCCCGTTGCCAGTGCACGGGCAGGTCGAGGTACACGGCATCCCCCGGCTCGATGTCGAGTTCGTCGCGCAGGTGTCCGGCTGCCTTCGCGATCGAGTTGCCGAGGCTCGCCATCGACAACTCCACCCGTGCCCCGGACGTATCGTCGTACCACGTGAGGAACGGCGACGACAGATCGCGCACGGCGCGGAGGGCGGCGTAGGGAGTCGCGGCGGCGGTACGCGCGGATGATTCGGCCACGGTCACGACGGTAGCCGTGTGGCAGAGTGTGCGAGTGGCCGAGGGGTGCGCGTGATGGAGGCGATTCTGCTCGTCGGTGGTCAGGGCACCCGGCTGCGTCCGCTGACGATCGACACCCCCAAGCCGATGCTTCCGGTCGGCGGCCGTCCCGTCACCGAGCACCAGATCGCGCGGGCCCGAGCGGCGGGGGTCGAGCGCATCGTGCTGGGTACGTCGTACCGCGCGGACGTCTTCACGGGCTGGTTCGGCGACGGGTCGCGCGTCGGGGTGGAGTTGGTGTACGCCGTCGAGGAGACCCCGTTGGGCACCGGCGGTGCCATCCGCAATGCGGCGGAGCAGCTGCGCGGCGGTCCGGACGATCCCGTGCTGGTGTTCAACGGCGACATCCTCACCGGGCTTGACATCGCGGCACTCGTCCGGCGACATCGTTCAGCGGATGCTGACGTGACGCTCTATCTGACCCGGGTAGCCGACCCGCGCGCGTACGGGTTGGTGCCCACCGATGCTTCGGGCGCGGTGCGCGCATTCCTTGAGAAGCCGACCCGTGACGAGGACATCGTGACCGACCAGATCAACGCCGGCTGCTATGTCTTCCGTCGCAGTGTGATCGATGCGATCCCCGCCGGGAGGCCGGTCTCCGTCGAGCGCGACGTCTTTCCCGCGCTCATCGAATCCGGGCGCAGAGTGCTCGGTCATGTCGACGAGGGCTACTGGCTCGATCTCGGCCGACCGTTGGATTTCGTGCGCGGGAGCGCCGACCTCGTGCTCGGTGCGGTGGATTCACCCGCGCTACCCGGGTCGCCGGGCGCTGCCTTGGTGCTGACGGGCGCGCACGTTGCGGCCGATGCGATCGTCGACGGTGGTTCGGTCGTGGGTGAGGGCGCACAGGTCGGCCGCGGTGCCAGGGTGAGCGGCTCGGTCCTGATGGACGGGTGCGTCGTGGAGGACGACGCGGTCGTGGAGGCGAGCGCAGTCGGCCGAGGTGCGCGCATCGGTGCGCGGGCCGTGCTCCGCGGGACGGTCGTGGGCTCGCGCGCCGTGATCGGTGCCGATAACGAGGTGGTGCACGGTGCGCGGGTCTGGCCGGATGCGGTCATCGCGCCGGGTGCCATCAGATTCAGTCCGGAGTCGTAGCGGCCCGCTGGAGGAACGCCTCCGCGTGGTCGGTCTCCGCCCTCGGTGCCGGCACCGATCCGGGGTAGCCGATGGCGATCGCACCCAGCGGCGCCCACGTCGGGGGCAGCTCGAGCACCGAGCGCACCACATCGGGGCAGAAGACCGTCGAAGAGATCCACGCGCTGCCGACCCCCTCCGCCGCGAGTGCGATGCACAGGGACTGCACCGCGCCGCCGCCCGCGGCGATGAACAGATCGCGTTCGGCGGTCGTACGGCGCGCGTCGGGGTAGGCGTGCGCACCGGTGGTGTCGACGAAGGCGAACAGGACCCGCGGTGCTGTGCGCAGCAGCTCGCCGCGTGCGATACGCCGCTCCACCTCGGGGTCATCGAGCCCGTCGAGCCCGCGCAGGTCCGCCGCCCACTGCGCCCGCATCGCGTCGAGTAGTGGTCGGCGGTCGGCGCACTCGACGAAACGCCACGGCCGGGTGTGATGCGGTGCGGGTGCGGTGATGGCGGCGCGCACGGCAGTCGTCACGATCTCGTCCGGGACGGGGTCGCTGCGGAACCGTCGCACGGTACGCCGTCGGGCACTCGCGGTGCGCGCCCCGTCGGCCTGCGCCTCCGCGGTGCCGAGTGCGAAGAGGTCCTCCGCGGCGGGTCGTACCAGGGCTGCCGCGCCCGGGCCGTCGGCTGCGGAGACATATGCCGCCAGACCCCGCACGACTGCGACGGGCACGCCGGTCGACTTGCCCTTCACGAGGTCCGCGGCGGCGGCGATCTCGTCGGCGATGGCCATGACCGTCATCTCCAGGGGAACGCCGTACGCATCGACCCTGCCGCGATGGTCGTCGAGTGGTGCCACCCCGGCGCAGCCGATGGCCGCATCGGTCAGGCCCTCGCGCCAGGCGCGGCCCATCGTGTCGGTGATGACGAGTCCGATCCGGCAACCGGTCCGCGCGGTGAGGTCGCTGCGGAGCCGCCGCGCGGACGCATCCGGGTCCTCGGGAAGCAGGACGACTGTTCCGGGTTCGGTGTTGCTGGCGTCGACACCGGCGGCGGCGAGGATGAGCCCGTGCCGGGTCTCGACGATCCGCGTGATTCCGCGCTCGGTGCGCTTGGTTGCGACCGTGCGCACGCTCTCGGCCGTGATCGCTGCCTCGCGGTCGGTTCGCACGGTGCGCCCCTCGGCCTTGCTGACCACCTTGCTCGTGACCACGACGATGTCCCCGTCCGAGATGCCGACCCGCCCGTCCGCCCAGACGACCTGCGATTGCGCCGCGTCGATCATCGCGGCGAGGTCGTCGCCGGCAGCGATCCGTGGCAGGCCGGGGACACCGACGACCTCGATGGTCATCGGGGGATTGCGTCGTCGATGAGGGCCAGTGCGGCTTCCGCGATGTCGCGGGTCGCAGTCACATCGGTCATCAGCAGCGGTCGTGCCGCGCACCGGATGCCGAGCGCCTCGACCACCGGAACTGCATCGGCGTCGGCATCGGCTACGAGCCACCCGTCGAGGATCCCCGCCCCGTAGTGCGCGGCGACCGCCGCCGCGGAGGACTCCACTCCGATTCCTGCTAGACAGGCGTCGGCCATCCCGCGCACGGGTCGGCCAGACACGATGGGGGAGATGCCCACGACGGGGGCGCGGGCCGACTCGATGGCGGTGCGGATCCCCTCAACCTGCAGGATGGTGCCGATCGACACCACGGGGTTCGACGGTGGGAACACGAGCACATCCGCGTCGGCGATGGCGTCGAGGACGCCCGGCGCGGGCTTCGCCGATTCGATACCTACGACGGCGAAGGAGTGGGCGGGTAGTCCTGCCCGGTAGCGGATCCACCACTCCTGGAAATGCAGTGCGATGCGCAGTGGGCGGCCGGTGTCGTCGAGACCGCCGTCAGGATCGTCGACGACGACGTGGGTCTCCGCGCGGTCGTCGGTCATGGGCAGCAGGTGGACGCCGGGCTGCCACCGGGTGCACAGCGCTGCGGTGACCTCGCTGAGGGGGAAGCCGGCCTGCAGGCTCTGCGTCCGGATCAGGTGGGTGGCGATGTCGCGATCGCCGAGCCCGAACCAGGTCGGCTCCACACCGTAGTCCGCGAGTTCGGCCTTGACCGTGAAGGTCTCGTCCTCGCGCCCCCAGCCGCGGTCCTCGCTGATGCCGCCCCCCAGCGTGTACATGATCGTGTCGAGGTCCGGACATACGCGCAGTCCATGGATCCAGATGTCGTCCGCGGTGTTGCCGATCACGGTGATCTCACTGGACGGGCGCGCGGCGCGCAGGCCGCGGAGGAACCGGGCACCACCGATACCACCGGCTAGGACCGCGATTCGCATGCGGCACATCCTGTCAGGGCTGGTCCGATGTCGGCACCTACAGTGTGCGCATGGCCGCAGCGTCCGTCCCCGTTGATGGGCACGAGCCCACGGCGCGCGAGGTCACGCGGGCCGTCGGACGGGCCGAGCGTGGTCAGCCACTCGACGGTGACGAGGCGGCAGCCTTGATCCACGCGCGGGGTGAGGATCTCGACCGGCTGCTCGTCGTGGCCGCGCGCGTGCGCGATCAGGGGCTCGCGGCCGCCGGTCGGCCGGGGGTCCTCACCTACTCGCGCAAGGTGTTCATCCCGCTCACGCGGCTCTGTCGGGACCGGTGCCACTACTGCACATTCGCGACGGTGCCCGGGCGGGTGCCTGCGCCGTACCTCGAACCCGACGAGGTGGTCGATATCGCGCGGCGCGGCGCGGGCCTCGGTTGCAAGGAGGCCCTGTTCACCCTCGGCGACCGACCGGAGGATCGATGGCCCGCGGCGCGCACCTGGTTGGACGACCGCGGGTACGACAGCACCCTGGCCTATGTCCGCGCCATGGCGATCCGCGTTCTGGAGGAGACCGGACTGCTGCCGCATCTGAACCCCGGCGTCATGTCCTGGGAGGAGATGCGCCGGTTGAAGCCGGTCGCACCGAGCATGGGGATGATGCTGGAGTGCGTCGCCGACCGGCTCTGGTCGAATCCTGGCGGGCCGCACTTCGGTAGCCCCGACAAGGAACCGGTCGTGCGGCTCGGTGTACTCGAGGACGCAGGTCGGCTGAACATCCCCTTCACGACGGGGATCCTCGTCGGTATCGGGGAGACCGCGCGCGAGCGCGTGGACGCGCTGCTGGCCATCCGCGGTGCGCACCGCCGACACGGGCACGTGCAGGAGGTCATCGTCCAGAACTTCCGCGCGAAGCCGGACACCGCGATGGCCGCACACCACGATGCGGATGCAGACGACTTCGTGGCGACGGTCGCGGTCGCCCGCATCCTGCTCGGGCCCCGGATGCGCATCCAGGTACCGCCGAACCTCAGTGACGGCGACGCTCTGCAGCGGTTGGTCGCGGCAGGGATCGACGACTGGGGCGGTGTGAGTCCGCTGACGCCGGATCACGTCAATCCGGAGCGGCCGTGGCCGCAGATCGAGGAGCTCGGCGCTCGTACCGCTGCGGCGGGGTTCGTGCTCCGCGAGCGACTCACCGTGCACCCTGAGTACTGCCGTGCGCCTGATCCGTGGATCGACCCGCGGGTGCGCCCGCACGTGCAGGCACTGCTCGGCGACGACGGGCTCGCGCGGGAGGGTGCCGTGCCGACACGTCTGCCGTGGCAGGAACCGGACGACCACGTCCTACAAGCGACGTACGCATCGTTCGCAGCGCGTCACGGGGGTGGCCGTATCGATCTACACCATCAGGTCGACCGCGACGACCGCGCGACTTCGCGGCGCGGTGACTTCGACGAGGTCTACGGGGACTGGGCCGAACTCCGCGAGCGGGCCTTGCGGCAACGCCCGCTGGAGCGCATGGACGCACAGGTGCGGGGCGCGCTCGATCTCGCGCAGTCCGACCCGGCCGCGTTGGCCGACGAGGCGAATCATGACGCGGCTGTCGCGCTGATGCAGGCGGAGGGCGCCGCACTCGACCTGCTCGTACGACTCGCTGACGACGTGCGCCGTGACGCGGTCGGCGATCACGTGACGTACGTCGTCAACCGCAACATCAACTTCACGAATGTCTGCTACACGGGGTGTCGGTTCTGCGCGTTCGCCCAGCGCCGTACCGACGCCGATGCATACACCCTCGACCTTGAGGAGGTGCGCGCCCGTGTGATCGATGCCGTGGCGGTCGGTGCCACCGAGATCTGCATGCAGGGCGGCATCCACCCCGACCTGCCGGGTACGGCGTACTTCGACCTCGCCGCCGCCGTGCGCGACGCCGCACCCGACGTGCATCTACACGCCTTCAGCCCGATGGAGATCGTCAACGGTGCGACCCGGGCGGGGCTGTCGGTGCGCGACTGGCTGGAGGCCGCGCGAAGTGCGGGGCTCGGCTCGATCCCGGGGACCGCCGCGGAAATCCTGGACGATGAGATTCGCTGGATCCTCACCAAGGGCAAGTTGCCGGCGGCGACGTGGGTCGAGGTCATCACGACCGCACACTCGCTCGGGATCCCGTCGACCGCCACGATGATGTACGGACATGTCGACCACCCCGGGCAC
>JBILVH010000091.1:0-6669 GCA_044370555.1 Candidatus Nanopelagicales bacterium | reverse complement strand
ACCGCCCCGACGACCTCCTGGACCTGCGCACCGCCGTCACAGTGGATGACGTTGCCCGAGGGTTCCTGGATTCGGAGTGAAGGAAATTCTTCCCCAACGCCCGCTCGTTCGATCGCTCACCGGTGTGGTGAGTACGGGACATCCCAGCGCCACCTCGGCCGGCTGCGCGATCCTCGCCCGCGGAGGTAATGCCGTGGACGCAGCGGTAGCTGCTGCCTACGTACTGATGGTCGTGTTGCCACACGCCTGCGGTCCCGGTGGTGACGCCTTCGCCCTGGTGTCGAGCCCGCATGGCGTGGAGGCGTTCAACGGCAGCGGCGCGATCCCAGCCCGGTGGGATGGCGTGATCCACAACGATGGGGCCGCGGCCGCAACCGTTCCGGGTGCGTTCGACGCATTGGACGAGATGCATCGCACCTACGGGGTATTGACGCGCCAGGAAGTCTGCGCCCCGGCGATCGGTCTGGCCCGCGAGGGGTTCGCCGTAACCGACGACCTCGCTGATGCCATCCACCGCAACGCTGACCGGCTGGGAAAGTACGCCCCGGACGCGCCCTACCGGACACATCCCCTGCGGCCCGGCGATGTGCTCAGGCAGCCCGCCCTTGCGCAAACCTTCGAGCATCTTGGCTACGAAGGGGCGCGGAGTTTCTACGAGGGACCGCTCGCGGCGGCCATTGTGAAAGGAGCTCAGGCACGGGGTTCACTGATCGCCGCCGATGACTTCGCGGCGCATCGTACGGTGCGCGCCGCCCCGGTGAGCGTATCTCTCGGGGACGCAACCCTGTATCTCACTCCTCCGGTGTCACAGGCGGTACTGGCGGGGATGGCGCTCCGATCGCTCCACGCCCACCCGACAGCTAGCGCAGGGACAGCGCGTGTGCACCTATTGATTGAGGCGGTCGAGGCTGCGTTCCAACGCCGCGCAGCGATTGCGAATACTCCATGGCAGGGCATCCTCGATGAGCCAAGCGCCCTGTCCGGCGGTCCCGCGCGGCGACTCGGTGGCGCCCAGGGCTCCACCCACACAACAGCTGTCGCCGTTGCCGACTCGATGGGGCTCGTAGTCTCCCTCCTAGTCAGCGTCTTCCACGAGTTCGGGTCGGCTGCGTACATCCCCGAGGTGGGCTTCGTGCTCAATGACCGGATGCGCGGACTCGAAGTCGCACCGCCGCACGGCGATCGACCCATTCACACGCTGTCCCCAGCCGTGCTGGCACGGCCGGAGCAGCGTGTCGCCGTTGCGACACCGGGCGCCGACGCCCAGGTCCAGGTGATCGTGCAGGTCGTGGACGGGCTACTGGCCGAGGGGCTGACACTGACCGCAGCCATCGACCGGCCGCGGTGGCGACTCCAGGCACATGACCTCGTGGTTGAACGATCGCTCCCCCGGGAAGTGACTGACGCGTTGGCCGGGATGGGGCACTCCCTGCTAGAAGTGACTCCGGGGCATCGTTCGTTCGGATCGGTGGTGGCAGCCGGGCTCGATGCCTCGACGGGAAGTTGCTTCGGGGCAGCCGATCTTCGACGCGAATCGACGTCAGGTGCGGCCTGACCGTCCGGACTGCGCTGACGCCCGCCCCACCTACGCCATGGCGCGGCGGAGATTGGCGTCGATGCTGCTGAGGAAATCCTGCGTCGTCTCCCACGCCTGGTCGGGGCTGATCAGGATCGCCAGATCCTTGGTCATAGCACCGCCTTCGACAGTTTCGACGCACACGCGCTCGAGGGTGTCGGCGAAGCCGGTGACCTCGGGGGTGCCGTCCAGAACCCCTCGATGCGCAAGTCCCCGGGTCCAGGCGAAGATCGAAGCGATCGGATTGGTTGATGTGGGCTTACCCTGCTGGTGCTGACGGTAGTGACGGGTGACAGTGCCGTGGGCGGCCTCCGCTTCGACCGTGCGGCCATCCGGCGTCATCAGCACGCTTGTCATAAGCCCGAGCGAGCCGAAGCCCTGCGCCACGGTGTCGGACTGGACATCGCCGTCGTAGTTCTTGCACGCCCAGATGTAGCCGCCCTCCCACTTCAGGGCACTGGCCACCATGTCGTCGATGAGTCGGTGCTCGTATGTCAGGCCGGCAGCGTCGAAGTCACCTCGGAACTCCGCATCGAACACCTCAGCAAAGATGTCCTTGAAGCGACCGTCGTAGGCCTTGAGGATCGTGTTCTTGGTCGACATGTAGACCGGGTACCTGCGGGCGAGGCCGTAGCGGAAGGATGCGCGGGCGAAGTCCCGGATCGACTCATCAAGGTTGTACATGCCCATGGCAACGCCAGCGTCGGGAAAGTCAAAGACGTCGAACTCCATCGGCGCGGAGCCGTCCGCCGGGGTGAACGTCATGGTCAATGTGCCCGCCGATGGCACCCGGAAGTCGGTCGCGCGGTATTGGTCGCCAAACGCGTGGCGACCAACAACGATGGGCTTGGTCCACGTCGGCACGAGGCGCGGGACGTTGCTGATGATGATCGGTTCGCGAAAGATCACACCGCCGAGGATGTTGCGGATCGTGCCATTCGGCGACTTCCACATCTTCTTCAGGCCGAACTCCTCAACACGGGCCTCATCGGGGGTGATCGTGGCGCACTTGACACCCACGCCGAACTCCCGAATGGCATTGGCCGCGTCGATCGTCACCTGATCATCTGTTGCATCGCGGTGCTCAATGCCGAGGTCGTAGTACCGCAGATCTACATCGAGGTAAGGAAGGATCAACTGGTCCTTGATGAGCTGCCAGATGATTCGGGTCATCTCATCGCCGTCGAGTTCGACGACCGGGTTGACCACCTTGATTTTTGCCACTGCGCAGCCCTTCGGTTGTGACGAACGGGGACTAGATGAGTCCGAGGGAACGCACAGCCTCGCGCTCCTCAGCGAGTTCCGCGACGGATGCATCGATCCGCGCGCGAGAGAAGTCGGACACCGACAGGCCCTGGACGATCTCCCAACGACCGCCTCGAGAGACACAGGGGAAGGACGCCACGAGTCCTTCGGGCACTCCGTACGACCCGTCGGAGGGGAGCGCGACGGACACCCAGGTGTCAGGGGGCGTGCCGTTCACCCAGTCGTAGACGTGGTCGATGGCGGCATTCGCCGCTGACGCTGCGGATGAGGCACCTCGCGCCTCGATGATCGCGGCTCCACGCTTTGCCACCGTGGGGATGAAGGTGTCGACAACCCACGCATCGTCGGCGATGACATCGGGTGCGGGACGGCCCGCAATCGTGGCATGCGAGATGTCGGGGTACTGCGTGGCCGAGTGATTACCCCAGATGGTGACGTTGCGGATCTGGGAGACCGGTGTGCCCGTGCGTGCCGACAACTGTGACAGGGCGCGGTTGTGATCCAGTCGCATCATCGCCGTGAAGCGTTCGCGCGGGATGTCGGGCGCATGCGATGCGGCGATCAGGGCGTTGGTGTTCGCCGGATTGCCGACCACCAGGATCCGTACGTCGTCGGCAGCCACCGAGTTCAGCGCCTCACCCTGCGGCCGGAAGATACCGCCGTTCGCCTCCAGGAGATCGCCTCGCTCCATGCCCGCGGTGCGCGGCCGAGCGCCCACCAGGAGCGCCACGTTGACCCCGTCGAACGCGACTCGGGGGTCATCCGTGATGTCGATGCCCGCCAGCAGCGGGAACGCGCAATCGTCGAGCTCCATTGCGGTGCCCTCCGCCGCCTTGAGGGCGGGAGTGATTTCCAGTAGCCGGAGGCGTACGGGGACGTCGGCACCGAGCAACTGCCCGGACGCGATGCGGAACAGGAGCGCGTAGCCGATCTGACCAGCGGCGCCTGTCACTGCAACGGTCATAGTCATAGAAGGCTCCCAATCGTGTGGATGACGAGCGGCAGGCTAGCCCAGGGGGAAGGGGGTCACGGTGCGGGGTAGGGCCGGTGCGGGGTCGGTCACACCGGCGGCGGAACAATCAAAGCGAACACGAGCAGTGCCGAGCCGAGGGCACCGAGTACGGTGACGTCGACCCATCGGGCGCGGACGGCCAGCCAGCCTGTGTAACGCTCCGGTAAGACGGCGCGGAGGACGGCCGCTCCCAGGACACTGAGGGCAAGACCCACGACGCCGACCCGGAAGTGGCCGAGGCTGACCGCACCGAGGGAGGCGCACACCGCCGCAGCGACGACCGCAAAGGCGAGGTGCCCGGTGAGCGGGTGCACCCGCCGAGGACGCAGCGGAGTGACCTCAGCCAGACGCTCCTGGTCGCCCGACATCGAGCGATCAGCCCCGGGCCTCGGCCGCGGCGACGACGTTCGCGAGCAGCATGGCGCGGGTCATGGGGCCGACGCCGCCTGGCATAGGAGCGACGTACCCGGCAACGTCGTGCACGTCTGGGTGGACGTCACCGACCAGGCCCGCATCCGTCCGAGTGATGCCCACATCAAGCACCGCAGCACCGGGGCGCACCATGTCACCAGTGATCAGGTGCGCGACACCAGCGGCGGCGACGACGATGTCCGCGTTGCGCGTGAACGACGCGAGATCTCTGGTGCCCGTGTGGCACAGGGTGACCGTCGCGTTCTCCGAGCGTCGGGTCAGGAGCAGGCCGAGTGGGCGCCCGACCGTCACCCCGCGCCCGACGACCACAACATCGGCTCCGTCGAGCGGAACGCCGTACCGGCGCAGGAGCACCACGATGCCGTGCGGGGTACACGGCAATGGTGCCTCGACGCCGAGGACCAGGCGGCCAAGGTTCACCGGGTGGAGGCCGTCCGCATCCTTCGCCGGGTCCATCAACTCCAACACACGATTGGAGTCAAGACCTTTCGGCAGCGGTAGCTGCACGATGTAGCCGGTACACGCCGGGTCGCTATTGAGGTCGCGCACGGCGGCTTCCACGTCCGCTTGCGTGGATTCCACGGGGAGGTCGACCCGGATCGACGTGATCCCAACCTCGGCGCAGTCCCGGTGCTTGCCACCTACATAGGCATGGCTACCCGGGTCGTCACCGACGAGGACGGTTGCCAGCCCCGGGCGCTTGCCCGCTCGGGCCAGCGCCGCCACCCTCTCCGCGAGTTCGGCCTTGACCTGGGCCGCGGTGGCAAGTCCGTCGAGCACGGTGGCGGACATCTATGGTCTCCCTGGTCTGCTGGGTGAGGTATGTCGCGGTGCCGATCGGTACTAGAGCTCGAAAGCGATGTACTTGGTCTCGAGGAACTCGTGGATCCCGTCGAACCCACCCTCCCGACCGAGGCCGCTCTGCTTGTAGCCGCCGAACGGGGCGGACGGGTCGGAGATGACGCCCCGGTTGATCGCAACCATGCCTGACTCGATGCCCTCCGCGGCGCGCAAGGCACGACCGAGGTTGCTCGAGTAGACGTAGCTGATGAGGCCGTACACGGTGTTGTTGGCGCGGGCGACAGCCTCTTCATCCGAGTCGACGATCACGATCGGGGCCACCGGACCGAAGATCTCGTTGTCCAGGATGGAGGCATCAGCGGCCACGTTGGCGAGGACCGTAGGGGGGTAGTAGGCGCCCGGTCCGTCGGGGATCACGCCGCCAGTCTGCGCCACGGCACCTTCGTCGAGGGCCATCGCCACCAGGTCAGCCACCTTGTCGCGCTCCGGGATGGACACCAGGGCACCGACCTGGCTGCCTGCTTGCAGGCCGGGGCCGACACGCAGTGAACCCATGGCGGCCGCTAGGCCAGCCGTGAACTCGGCCGCCACGTCGCGGGCGACGTAGAAGCGATTGGCTGCGGTGCAGGCAGCCCCACCGTTGCGCATCTTCGCGACCATCGCACCGGCGACCGCAGCGTCCACGTCAGCGTCGGAGAGCACGAGGAAGGGTGCATTGCCGCCGAGTTCCATCGAGCAGCGGACGATGTTGTCGGCACTTTCGTGCAGGAGGACCCGCCCCACCTCCGTGCTGCCGGTGAAGGACAGCGCACGCACGCGAGGGTCGTGCAGCATCGCCGAGACCAACGGCCCGGTCGGCTTGGGGATCACGACATTGACTACGCCCGCGGGAGCGCCCGCGCGCGCCATGATGTCGGCCACCGCGAGCGCGGTCAACGGTGTCTCGGTCGCCGGCTTTAGCACCACTGTGCAGCCGGCGGCCAGCGCGGGGCCGATCTTCCGGGTTGCCATGGCGGCCGGGAAGTTCCACGGTGTGATGAGTAGCGACACGCCGATCGGCTGATGGGTGACGAGGATCCGCTTATCGCCCCCAGGTGCTGGCCGGAAGTCACCGGCGATGCGCACTGTCTCTTCGGAGAACCAGCGGAAGAACTCGGCTGCGTAGATCACCTCGGCGCGCGCGTCGCTGAGCACTTTGCCGTTCTCACGCGTGATGAGTTCGGCGATCCGATCGGCTTCGGCAACCATGATCTCGAAGGCCCGACGAAGGATCTCCGCGCGCTGACGTGGCGGCGTGGCCGACCAGGCCGGAAGGGCATCATGGGCGGCCGCGATGGCCGCATCGCACTCGGCCGGACCGGCGGTGGATACCTCCGCGATCACATCATCGAGGGCGGGGTCCATCACGGGGATCCTCGGCCCCGAACCCACCTGCCAGGATCCGCCGATGAACAGATCGGTGGCCAGTGTCATGCGGTCCTCCTCGTGGTGCACGCACCGCCGCAGCGACGCAGCTTGTGCCCTGATTCTGCCCCCCGTATCGCGCGTCCCCGCCCCCGCCCCCGGCCGGGTGCCCCGCGGA
>JBILVH010000202.1:0-3831 GCA_044370555.1 Candidatus Nanopelagicales bacterium | reverse complement strand
CCATGCCCGTTCAGGTACGGATGCCAGCGGTGTTCGGCCGTGGCTGTGGCTTGACGCCGAGGAGGTCGCGCGCGCAGCATTCGCCGACCTTGCGACCGAGCGTCCGGTCAGTGTTCCGGGTCGCAGGTACCGGGCCCTGGTCGAGGCGGTCAGGCACTTGCCGCCGGGCGGTCGTGCCCGTGTCCTACGCAGCCTCGCCCCGCTCAGGAGTGCGAAGCGCTAGTCAGGATTGTCATACCTATGGCAATATCCTTAGGTGAGTTCCGCGGTTCCGGTGAGTGCGGCGCCGATCAATGCTGAGTACCCCCCCGATGCGGTCTGCGCGATGAGTGCGGTGCACCTGCGCGATGAACTGCGTGCCGGCCGGGTGGCTCCCCGCGATGTCGTCACTGCATTCTGCGACCGCGCCGAACTCATCGACGGGGTCGTGCACCCGTTCACCTTCATCCTGCGTGCCGAGGCCGAACAGCGGGCCGCGGATTCCGCCCGCCGGATCGCCGCTGGTAGTCCCCGAGCGCTTGAGGGGGTCCCCTTCGCGGTGAAGGAGCTCAGCGCCGTCGCCGGCCAGCCGCACACCCTCGGCACCCTCCTGCTGCGGGATGTGATTGCCGAGTCGACCGACCCGTCCGTAGGGCGGCTGATCGCTGCTGGCGCCATCCCGTTCGCCCGCACGAACACCCCGGAATTCGGCTGCGCATCGATCACGGACAACCTCCTATTCGGCCAGACGCGCAACCCCTGGAACTTGGATTTCAGTCCGGCGGGGTCGAGCGGGGGTGCCGCGACTGCCCTGGCAACGTTCGCCGCCCCGCTCGCCCAGGGCACGGACTCTGCCGGTTCGCTGCGGATGCCGGCCGCCGCGTGCGGCGTGGTGGGATTCAAGCCCTCCCTCGGTGTGGTTCCGTCTCCGGCGCCCTCGTACCTCGAGAACGTCGAACATCACGGACCTATGGGACGTGACGTCGCCGATGTCTCGTTGATGTTCGGTGTGATGGCGGGTCCATGGGATGACCAACTGTCCGGCTACTCACCGCGGCCGGCTACGGCTCGCGAGCTGGCCGATCTGCGTGTCACGCTCATCTGCGACATCCCGGAACTCGCAACCGACGTAGACGTCAAGGCCAATCTGCGGTCGACCGCCGAGCATATGGCCGCTCGCGGTGCGCGGGTTGAGGAGCGCACCTTCCCCTGGCCGTGGAGTCGGCTCTTCCGCGCGGTCAAACTGACGTATGCCGCGATGTATATGCCGATGGTGAAGTCCCTGCTGGATGGCGGCGCTCCGCTGACCGACCTCTCCCGTGCCTTCGTCGATGATGTGTGGCCGGTGAGCCGTGACTACACGTTCACGTGGGAGGCCCGCCGCGAGGTAGCGGCACTCCATGCAGCCCTGGGCGAGATCTTCGCCGACAGCGATCTGCTCCTCATGCCGACGCTGCAGATGCCCGCGCCTCGCGCGGACGATCACTTCATCACCGCGGGGCCGATTGTGAACGGCATGGAAAGTGCCGATCGTTGGATCGTGGCATTCACGGTGCCGTTCAACCTGACGGGTTCCTGCCCGGCGATCTCGCTTCCCAACGGAATGTCCTCCGCCGGTCTACCCACCGCCGCACAATTGATCGCCCGCCCTTACCACGATCTCGACCTGCTCCGCTGGGCCGCCGAGCTCGAACAGCTGCTGAGAGGTGAACGATGAGAGTCAATGGTGGACCACCGATCGACGAAACCGGGCTCGCGCCCGATCTGCGCCTCCTGGACTTCCTGAGGGACGAGGTCGGCCTGCCCGGCACGAAAGAGGCCTGCGGCCGCGGGGAGTGCGGTGCCTGCACGGTGCTCATCGACGGTCGTGCGGTGCTGTCGTGCATCACACTTGCGGCTCGTGTGTCCGGTGACGTCGAAACCGTGGAGGGCCTCGCGGAGGAGACCACTGCGCTACGGCGGGCCTTCGCCGAGCACGGTGCATTTCAGTGCGGGTTCTGCACCTCGGGGCAGATCGTTCGAGCCGCGGCAGTCCTTCGGGCTGGGGTGCCGGCAACAGATGCTGGAATCCGAGCGGCGATGAGCGGCAACGTGTGCCGTTGCACGGGGTACGAGGGGATCATCGCCGCGGTGCGCCAGGCGGGTGCCCCGTGACCGCCGTCATCGAGCCGACCACCACCTCGCCGATCGGCCAGCGTGTTCTCAACATCGACTGGATCGCCAAGACATCGGGGCAGGCGATGTACTCCGGGGATGTCGATCTCCCCGGGATGCTGCACGCACGGATCCTGCGCAGTCCGCACCCCCACGCACGCATCCGCGGTATCGATGTATCGCGGGCGCGCGAAGCCCCCGGGGTGGTTGCGATCATCACCGGTGCCGACCTACCGGACCGCACATACATCCACCACGGCGGTCCCCTGTCGGACCGTCGGGTGCTCGCCCGTGACGTAGTGCGTTTCGTCGGCGAGGAGGTCGCCGGCATCGCCGCCGAGACGTTGGCGGATGCTGACCGCGCCCTCGGCCTCATCCGGGTCGACTACGAGCACCTGCCGGCCGTCACCACAATGGAGGCTGCGCTGCGTCCCGAGGCCCCGAAGATCCACCCCGGCGGCAATGTCTCAGTGCGCAGTCACCGTGACTGGGGTTCTGACGATCCGGATCGACCCGCCGATGTGTCCGTGCGCGGCACGTTCCGCTTTGGTCGCCAGACCCACGCGTGCATGGAGACCAACAGCATCGTCGCCCGGTGGGATCCGGAGGCGAAGGTGCTTGAGGTCTGGGCGAGCACTCAGGCCCCCTTCATCGTCCGCAAGGAACTGGCCAATGCGCTGGACCTCGAACTCGACAGCGTCGTTCTCCACGAAGTCGCGGTCGGGGGTGGATTCGGAGCCAAGTCGAAGATCTGCGAGTACGAGGCGATCGCGGCGGCGCTATCCATGCGGACCGCGCGTCCGGTGCGGCTGGTCCTGACGCGCGAAGAGGAGTTCAGCACGACGAAGAGCCGCCACAACTTCGAGATCACCCTGGAGACTGCTGCGACTCGAAGCGGGCACCTGTCCTCGCGTACGGTCGACATCAAGGTGGACAACGGCGCCTACAACCATTCCGGCCCCTCGGTCATGGCGTACGGCAGTCAGGTCTTCGGATCCCTGTATCGGATTCCCCGGGTCACGATAGATGCACAGTTGATCTACACGAACAAGCAGCCGGGTGGGCAGTTCCGCGGCTACGGCGGGCCGCAAGCTGTGTTCGCTCTCGAGTCCCAGACGGATCAGTTGGCCGAAGCCCTCGGCATGGATCCGATCGATTTCCGCATCCGCAATGCCAACCTCGCTGGTGACGTCACGCTCACCGGCTGGAAGCTCGCATCGGCGCGCCTGGTCGAATGTCTTGAGCGTGCCCGCGTCGAGTTGGATTGGGACCGCAAGCGCGCACGGGGTGGGTCGGGGCGCGGTGTCGGACTCGCAGCCGCGATCCATGTCTCAGGTGCCAACATCTACGACGGCGCCGATCGCAGCAGTGCGGCCATCGACATTGACAGCGCAGGTGGCGTACGCGTCCGTTTCGGCGGCTCCGATGCCGGCACTTGGCAGAAGACCCTGCTCGCACAGTTCGCGGCCGCCGAACTCGGTGTGCAGCCCGAGTCCATCGCAGTGCTCACCATGGAGTCCCATCTCACGCCGCATGAGCTCGGAGCCTGGTCAAGCCGCGGGACGTTCATGAGTGGCCATGCCGTGGGTGCGGTTGCGCGGACGGTCGCGGCGCGACTGCGCGGGCATGCGGCTGATCTGCTCGGAGTTCCCGAGTCAGACGTCCTCCTGGTGGACGGTCGTGCTGAGGCCCACGGGC
>JBILVH010000272.1:0-2856 GCA_044370555.1 Candidatus Nanopelagicales bacterium | reverse complement strand
GGACGGCCTCCTGTCGGTGACCGAGGAAATCGTCATTGATGTGGATCCGGTCAATCGCGAGACCGGGGTGGCCAACCTCTCCGGTGCCTACGCCTTCGCGGTCCAGGCGGTTGAGGTCGAGGTGGATCCCGTAACCGGTCAGGTGCATGTCATCGATGCGGTGGCGATCCATGATTCGGGTGTTCCCATCAATCCGATCGGCATGGAGAGCCAGATCGTGGGCGGCATGGCGATGGGCATAGGGCTGGCCCTGGGGGAGGAGTTGCTCTACGAGGGCGGGCGGTCGATGACGCGGTCGTACATCCAGTACCCGCTCCCTCGCGCGAACGACCTGCCACCGATCCGGCCCGTCCTCATCCACGATGTCGACCCGAAGGGTCCCTACGGCGCCAAGGGTGTGGGTGAGATCGTCCTAGTGCCCACGGGTGCGGCCGTCGCCAATGCGATCGCTCACGCCACCGGCGTCCGACTCTACGAGTTGCCCGCTACACCTGATCGAGTCCTCGCGGCCCTACGCGGCCAGAGACCTTCGCGGGACTACCGCATCCGGCGTCGGCCGAACCGCTGGTGGATCGAGGGTATGCGTCGGTCGTATCCCCGCGGCGTTCACACCCTCCTGCACCGGTTCGGGACTAGATGGGCCCGTCCGCTGCCCCGCACCGAGATCGAGGTCATCGCGCGTCCTACGGATGCCGCGGAGGTCGGACGGGAAGTAGCCGCACGTGGTGCGCAGATCATCGCGGGCGGAACCGATCTCCTCCCGGCCCGCCGACAGGGTGTTGCCGCCCCTAGGGTGCTCGTCGACATATCGACCGTCACGACACTCGGTCACGTGAGTCGATCCGGTGACACGGTCGACATCCCCGGCAACGTCCGGTTGTCCGATCTGGCTGCATGGGCGCGCCAGGATCCTGACCTTGACGTTATCGCCGACGTCATCGAGCAGATCGCCAATCCGCAGATCCGCGAGATGGCCACGGTGGGCGGCAATCTGTGCCAGCAGAACCGCTGCTGGTTCCTGCGCAATGACTTCATGTGCTACAAGCGCGGCGGTGTGACGTGCCCCTGCTACGCCGTGCAGGGCGATCATCGCTTCTACCATGCGGTCGTCGACGGGCATCGCTGCCAGTCGGTCACTCCGTCCGATCTAGCCACCGTCTTCACTGCCCTTGATGCGGTGGTCCGCCTCCGCAGTCGGACGGGATCGCGTGATGTCCCGATCCGTGACTTCTACACCGGACCCGGGGAGACGGTGCTGGCCAAGGGTGAGTTCGTCGAGCGCCTGCTGGTGCCCGCATGGCCCGGTGCGGGTAAGCACTACGAGAAGCTCAACCGTTCGTCGGGAGATTTCGCCATGGTCTCGGTGGCTGCAGTCCTCCAGACCACGCCGTCCGGGCGCGTGACCGACGCGCGCGTCGTTCTCGGTGCAGTTGCGCCAGTGCCTTTCCGCGCCCGCGAGACCGAGCGGGCGATCGTGGTGGATGGGCTCGCCGACCTGCCGACCGCAGCGGCACTCTGGACCCATCATGCGCACCCATTGGCAGCCAACGGTTGGAAGGTCGACGCCGCAGTCGGGATGATCGAGCGAACGATCCGCCGGGCATACGCAGCCGGTCTGAGCAGTGGTGACACGTCGGCCCGTGAGCCGGGATCGGGAGGTACCTCATGACGACCGTCGATGTCCACGCCCATCTGTATCCGAGCGAGTGGGCGAGCCTTGGTCGCCTTCCGGCTTCGATGTTCGACATCGAGGGACTGGTCGCGCGTATCGACGAAGGGGGCATCGACCGTGTGCTCGTGTCTGACCCGCACATCTTCTACGGAGACCTCGATGTCATGGACATCTCCGCGGTCCGGGTCTACAACGAGTTCGCGGCAGGGCTCGCGGGACGCACCTCCGGTCGGGTGGTCGGGCTCGCGTCGGTCACGCCCTGGCGCGGCAGTGACCACGTGGCCGAGGCAGTGCGAGCGGTCACGGAGTTCGGCTTGGTGGGGGTCGGCATACCGACCAGCGATCGGGGTGCCTACCTCGACGCGGTCCCGGAGTCGTTCTGGGAGGCGGTCACCGATCTTGACGTCCCCGTCTTCCTCCACCCACCCGGCCAGATCATCGGGCAGGAGTTGATGGGCGAGTACCGGCTGGGGGAGGTGTGCGGGCGACCGCTGGACACCACGCTGACGTTGGCTCGAGCCATCCTCACCGGGGTGCTGGAGCGACACCCGGTGAAGTTGCTGTGTCCGCATGCGGGCGGCGCGATCTGCACGGTGGCCGATCGACTGGACTTCGGTCATGAACTGCGCGACTACGCCCCGCTCGGACCCTGGGGTGAGGTACGTCTGCCGTTGCCGCCGTCGGAGTACGTGCGTCGGCTGTGGCTGGACACCGTGACGTACGGTCCCGGTCCGCTCCGGCTGGCCATTGACACAGTCGGAGCAGACCGCGTGTGCTTCGGGACCGATGGGCCGCCGGTGCCGTTCACCGTGGAGCGCCACCGCGCCGTGGTCGATGCACTCGGGCTGTCCGACCGGGACCGTGCCCAGGTCATGGGCGGCAGCGCCCTCGGACTGTTCACCCGCCTGACCTAGGACGGGTCTGGCACGCGCATCGCCTGGGTTCGCATGTCGAGGAATTCCTCGAGACCGGCCACGCCCCACTCACGTCCCATACCGCTGCTCTTCATGCCCCCGAAGGGCATGTCGGCGCCGGTGAACATCCCACCGTTGATTCCCGTCATCCCGACCCGCAAGCGCCTAGCGACCCCGGCTGCTCGCTCGGTATCCGCGCTCCATACGTAGCCCGCGAGTCCGAACTCTGAGTCGTTGGCAAGTCGGATCGCGTCGTCGACGTCGCGGTAG
>JBILVH010000102.1:0-6079 GCA_044370555.1 Candidatus Nanopelagicales bacterium | reverse complement strand
AGGGGAGTGATGCATGAGCGTCCCGTTCTACGTCTCGCCCGAACAGATCATCAAAGACAAGGCCGACTACGCGCGCAAGGGAATCGCACGGGGTCGCAGCGTCGTCGTTGTGCAGTACGACGCCGGAATCCTCTTCGTGGCAGAGAACCCCTCGCGGGCGCTGCACAAGATCTCAGAGATCTACGACCGGATTGCCTTCGCGGCAGTAGGGAAGTACAACGAGTTCGAGAACCTCCGCGTTGCGGGTGTGCGACTCGCTGACCTAAGGGGCTACTCCTACGACCGGCGCGATGTGACCGTACGAAGTCTGGCGAACGCCTACGCGCAGACCCTGGGCACGATCTTCACCGAGACGGTCAAACCCTACGAGGTAGAGATCGTTGTCGCCGAGGTCGGGGCATCGAGCCAGGAGGACCAGATGTACCGACTGACCTTCGACGGTTCCGTGGCCGATGAGCACGGTTTCGTGGTCATGGGAGGTACGACAGACAACATCGTCGCCAGCCTGTCTACGACGTGGCGCGAAGGCATGACTCTGGGTGATGCGCTAGGGGCGGCGTACACGGCGCTCAACCAGGTTGATCGTGGGGCGGACGCGCGCCAGCTCGGCGCCGGTCAGTTGGAGGTCGCCGTCTTGGAGCGGGGCCGGCCCAGACGTGCGTTCCGCCGCATCACCGGGACGCGTCTCGCGGATCTCCTCGGTGTGCCAGCACCGGGTGCACCGACCCCGGGTGTGTCGGACTCGCCCGACAACTAACGCTCCCGGTAACACCGCCAGGTTCGGCCCGGCTTCGTGGCGGGGCCCGCTTTCACGGCATCAGCCGTATGGTGGCACCTGTGGAGCGCAGGATCTTCGGCATCGAGACCGAGTACGGCGTCACCTGCACGTTCCAGGGACAGCGGCGGTTGAGCCCGGACGAAGTCGCGAGGTACCTCTTCCGTCGCGTCGTGTCCTGGGGCCGGAGCTCGAACGTCTTCCTGCGCAACGGGTCGCGGCTCTATCTCGACGTGGGCAGCCACCCGGAGTACGCCACGGCGGAGTGCGACGACGTCCGCTCCCTTATCGCGCACGACAAGGCGGGGGAGCGGATCCTCGAAGGACTCGTCGCAGACGCCGAGCGGCGACTTGCCGATGAGGGCATAGGCGGTGACATCTACCTCTTCAAGAACAACACCGACAGCGCGGGGAATTCCTACGGCTGCCACGAGAACTATCTGGTGAGTAGACAGGCCGACTTCCAACGACTCGCCGACGTGCTCATCCCGTTCCTCGTCTCTCGGCAGATCATCACCGGGGCCGGCAAGGTGCTGCAGACTCCGCGCGGAGCGGTCTACTGCGTGAGCCAGCGAGCGGATCACATCTGGGAGGGGGTGTCCTCTGCGACTACGCGGTCGCGACCGATCATCAACACCCGCGATGAGCCCCATGCAGATGCCGACAGATACCGACGCCTGCACGTCATCGTCGGAGACTCCAACATGAGCGAGACCACGACGATGCTCAAGGTCGCTAGCGCCGATCTGATCCTGCGCATGGCGGAGTCGGGGGCTGTCATGCGCGACATGACGCTCGCCAACCCGATCAGGGCGATTAGAGAGATCAGTCACGACACCACGGGACGCAAGACAGTTGCGTTGGCCAACGGTCGGGAGCTCAGCGCATTGCAGATCCAGAGCGAGTACCTTGAACGTGCGTTGGCCTTCGCCGACCGCCACGGTCTCCGGGACGACAGCACGAGCGTCATCGCGAAGACCCTGGATCTCTGGCAGCGCACGGTGACGGCAGTCCAGACGCAGGACTTCGGCGCGGTCGAGCGGGAGATCGACTGGGTGATCAAGATGCGTCTGATCGACCGGTACTGCGCGAGGACGGGCGCATCGCTTGCGGATCCGAGGGTCGCGCACATCGACCTGGCCTACCACGACATTTCGCGTCAGCGCGGTCTGTACTACCTCTTGGAGCGCAAAGGCGCCCTGGAGCGTGTCGTCGGTGACATTGATGTCTTCACCGCGAAGTCCGTGCCTCCGCAGACCACCCGCGCTAGGTTGCGCGGCGAGTTCATCAAGCGGGCGCAGGAGCGCAGGCGGGACTTCACCGTCGATTGGGTGCATCTCAAGCTCAACGACCAGGCCCAGCGCACGGTCCTGTGCAAGGACCCGTTCCGGGCTGTGGACGAGCGGGTAGACAAGTTGATCGCCAGCATGTGATGCCGGTTGGGCGGATTCGGTGGCCTACTATGGGCGGATGCCTACCCGGTCCCTCCTCACGGCGGTCTGCACCGTCGGCATCGCACTCGTCCTCGCCGGCTGTTCGAATGGCTCGAGCAGTCCGACCACGTCGGGGACCGCTGCACCGACCACATCCAGTGCTGCGCCCAGTCCCAGCCCCACCGGCTCACCTGACGGGCCGCTGTGGGTAGTCAACGACTGCCAGACCGGGGAGGCAGTACCGGCAGCCAGTCCCGACCTCCCGCCGCTCAGCGGTGTCGAGGGCCTGGCGGTGTCGAGCGGTGGCGGTGCGCCGAAGGTGGCGGTCTCCCTGACATCGACGCCCGCGGAAGAACTGATCACGGTCGATCTAGTCGAGGGCGAGGGCGATCCTGTTCCCGCGACGGGTGCGGCCGTGACCGTGGAGTACTGCGGGGTGGGCCAGGAGACGCGGACGTTCTTCGACTCGTCCTGGTCGCGCGGTGAGCCGGCGACCTTCCCGCTGAGCAGCGTGATCGCAGGCTGGACCGAAGGCATCCCGGGCATGAAGCCGGGGGGTCGACGGGTTCTGGTGATCCCCGGAGACCTCGCCTACGGCCCCGACGGTCGCCCGCCCGTTATCCTGCCCAACGAGACGCTGATCTTCGTGGTTGAACTCCTCGAATGGTCATCGTGACGACCGTCGAGCAGGAGCGCTGAATGTCCACCAAGCCGGAGATCGACTTCATCCCAGGCCCACCGCCAGCAGAGCTGGTCATCACCGATCTCGTCATCGGGACCGGCCCGGAAGCCGTTGCGGGCGCCACCGTCGAAGTGCACTACGTCGGAGTCGATTTCGAGACCGGTGAGCAGTTCGATGCCTCGTGGGACAGGGGTGCCTCGATCGAGTTCCCGCTGCGCGGTCTCATCGCGGGCTGGCAGGAGGGCATCCCTGGGATGCGAGTGGGTGGCCGCCGCCAGTTGGTGATCCCCCCGCACCTTGCGTACGGGACCACCGGTGGGCACCGGTTGGCCGGGCGCACACTGGTGTTCGTGATCGACCTCGTGGCGACGAAGTAACCGCAGGCGTGGCGGTCGACCGCACTGAGCGCCTGCTCAACCTCGTCATCACCCTCATCTCCGCCCGCCGTCCGGTAAGCCGGGACACCATCCGGAGGGGAGTGCCCGGATACGCGGAAAGCGCGTCGGACCAGGCGTTCGAGCGGATGTTCGAGCGCGATAAGGACGAGTTGCGGTCGATGGGGGTCCCGATCGAGGCCGTCGGTCCCGAGGGCGAGATCGAGGGCTATCTCATCCGCAGGTCCGAATATGCGCTCACCTTGGATCTGACCCGGGACGAGTGCGCCGCGCTGGCTCTGGCTGCGGCCGCGTGGGACAGCGCGACCGACGTCGGGGTGGCCCGGGGTGCGGTGCGCAAAGTCGAGGGCGGTGTGCCATTTCCAGCCGTCGCCGAGGCCCCGGTGGCATTCCACCCCTCCCGGACCTCTGCGGCGGCTGCGCTGCCCCCGCTCCTCGACGCCGTCCGACAGCGGCGCCGGGTCAGGTTCGACTACCGCAAAGCCGCGTCCGACCAGACCGAGACCAGGCACCTCGAGCCGTGGGCGGTCATCTCGTGGCGGCGGGCTTGGTACGTCATCGGGCGCGATGGTGATCGTGGCGAGCGTCGCGTCTTCCGGCTCTCGCGCATCGCCGGACCCGTGGTCCTCGAAGGACGGGGGGGTGCCTTTGCCCCGCCCGACGACGGGAGCTATCGCTCGATCGTCGAGGAGTGGGCTAGTGCCGAGATGCCGGAGCGCGCCGTGGTGGACGTCGACCCCGGGCAGGCCGCCCGGCTTCGACTCATCGCCAGCGACGAGGAGCCCGGCCTTGATTCGATCCGGCTCACGATTCCCTTCCGCGACGAGGAGGCGCTGGTGGCCGAGGTGCTCGCCGCGGGTGACGGCGCCGAAGTCATCTCCCCGGCGCACCTGCGTCGCACGGTCGAGTCGCGACTCGCGGAGTCGCTCAGGCGGCACTCATGAGTGCGACCGAGCGACTTTCACGCCTCCTCGTGCTGGTGCCCTGGCTGCAGGCTCGACCGGGCGTGACCCTGGCCGAGACCGCGGCACACTTCGGCATCTCCGAGGCTCAGTTGGAAGCGGACCTGAATCTGCTGGTGTGTAGCGGTCTGCCGGGGCACGGCCCCGACCAGCTCATCGACATCGACTTCTGGAACGAAGACGGCAGCATTCACGTGATCGACCCGCTCGGGTTGACCGCGCCACTGCGCCTCAGCGCGGAGGAGGTGACCGCATTGCTCGTGGGCCTGCGCATCCTCGAGCAGGTCCCCGGGGATCACGATCGGTCCGTGCTCGTACGACTAGGTGCGAAGCTCGGTGCTGCTGAGGGCGGGTACGCCAACGACGTGATCGTGCATCTTGCAGGTGCGGGGGACGCCGCATTGCGAGGCGCAGTCGCAACGGCCCTGCAGGAGGGTTCGGGGCTGAAGATCCAGTACGCCGGTGCGACGCGTGACGATGTCACCACCAGGACGATCTGGCCGAGGTCAGTGTCAGTGGAGTCCGGCACCACCTACGTGAGCGCGTGGTGTGACTATGCCGGTGCCATGCGTACCTTCCGGATCGACCGGGTCCTCTCCTGGGAGCCGTCGGATACTGCGGTGCAGCCCCAGGGCGACGGTGAGTCACCGGAGGTCCGGACCACCCTCCCGATCACCCTCGATCTCGCAGACGAGGTCGCGTGGTTCGGGGAAGTCCACGGTGGTCGACCCGGTGCAGCCCCCGGCCAGGTCATCATCGACGTGTACGACGTGGACTGGGTGGCGCGGGCCGTCCTGGCGCTGGGGGGCGCCGCACGCATCGTGGACCCCCCTGTCGCCGTCGAGCGAGTCGTGGCCCTGACTGTGGCGGCGCTTGCCCGCTATTCCGGCATAGGCCGCACCTGATGGCGTACTGTGGGCCTACAAGAACCCAAGGAGGCACCTGATGTTCCAATCGCTGCGGGGCTGGGAGTGGCTGATCATCGTGGCCCTCGTACTTCTTTTGTTCGGCGCCAAGCGCCTTCCCGACGCGGCCCGGGGCCTCGGCCGCTCCCTTCGGATCTTCAAGTCGGAGACCAAGGGTCTGGTGAACGAGGGCGGTGACTCTGCGGCGACCGCGGCGACCGCCACCACCACGCCCGCCCCGCAGACGGAAGCGATCGAGGCTGCCGTGGCGGCCGAGGTGCCACAGCCTGCGGCGGAGCGAACCGAGAAGTAGCTGTGGTCGCCGTCCCGGAGGCACCCGCTCCACGGGATCGCAGACGCGCCGACCAGCGGGGGATGCCCCTGGTCTCGCACTTGCGAGAATTGCGTACACGGCTGTTCAAGGCCGGAATCGCCATCGTCATCGGCATCGTGATCGGCTGGATCTACTACACCGACATCTTCGCCTGGCTTGAAAGGCCCTTCGAGACGGTTGTCGCTCAGGCCCGTGCCGAAGGGCGCGACGTCACTCTCGCGCTCACCGGCGTCGCGGATGCGTTCGTGCTCCAGTTGCAGGTGGCCGCAGTCGCGGGCCTCGTACTGTCCGCACCCGTATGGCTCTACCAGTTGTGGCGGTTCGTCACCCCCGGACTTCACCGTCACGAGAAGTACTGGGCCCTCGGATTCGCGGCAGTCGCGACCCCGCTGTTCCTGCTCGGTGTAGCCCTGGCCTATTACGTGCTTCCCTTCGGCCTTGAGCTGCTCTTCGGATTCACCCCGGAGAACGTCGAGAACATCGTTGCTGTCGACAGGTACCTGTCGTTCTTCATCCGCATGGTCCTTGTCTTCGGGGTTGGATTCCTGCTGCCGTTGCTCCTCGTGTTGTTGAACTTCGCCGGGGTCCTGACC
>JBILVH010000174.1:0-4424 GCA_044370555.1 Candidatus Nanopelagicales bacterium | reverse complement strand
CCCCGCCGCCCCCCCCCCCGCGGGGGGCCCCCCCCCTCCTGGTAGGGCGCATGCGGGGGGCTGAGCGGAGTCATTGGCCTCAGCCGACGTCCCCTAGGCGGTCGTCGTGGTGATTGTGCCGTCCCCCGTCGCCGCTCATCCCGCCGCGCTCGTGCCCGGGTCGGTCAGGCAGGCCCACCCGGTCGACGGCGGCCGTTGCGAATTCGGTGATCCGCTCGATCTCGACCTGGGTCAACGGATCCTCACCCTCCTCGGCTTCGTGGGCGTTGATCTCGGCGACTACCGCGTCGACCATGGCGGTGACCAGATCGGCCTTGGCGATCCCCTTGCCCTCCGCTAGGGAGGCCAGCGAGGCCCCGCCCTCGAGCGCCGTACGAATCTCCTGCGGCGTCATCCCGAGGGTGGTTGCGGCCGCCACCAGGCCGGCAGCCATCGGCCCGCCGCCGCGGCCGAAGCCGTGGCCACCGTGGCCACCCGGGCGGACCGGCGGGTTCTCCGCGAGCGTGCGCGCCACGGCGTCCGCTTGGGCCTGGGTGATGGTGCCGTCATTGACCAACCCTGACAGTGCGGCGGTGATGGCCGCCGCCACCTCGGTCGTGTCATCGCCGTCCGTGGCTGCCGTCACGGCGCCCGTGGCGGCAGAGGCCATCGTCGGGACGACGAATGCAGTGGCTCCACCGAGGATGACGGTGGTGGCCGCGGCCAGGCTGATCACCTTCTTGTTGAGGTTCTTCATCCGGGTTCTCCCTTCCGTGCACGCGGTCTGCGTGTAGGAGGACCATCGCGGGCGAACCTGAAGGTGGACCCCGTCGAACCTGAAAGTTCACTGTGAGTTGCGCGCCAGACCTAGCCCGGTGCCATGTCGACAAAGCGGCTGTAGTGGCCTTGGAAGGCGACGGTCACCGTGCCGGTCGGGCCGTTGCGGTGCTTGGCGACGATCATGTCGGCCTCGCCCGCGCGCGGAGACTCCCTCTCGTAGGCGTCCTCGCGGTGCAGGAGCACGACAACGTCAGCGTCCTGCTCCAGGCTGCCGGACTCGCGCAGATCGGAGAGCATCGGCCGTTTGTCCTGGCGCTGCTCCGGGCCGCGGTTCAACTGGCTGATCGCGATGACGGGCACATTGAGCTCCTTGGCCAACAACTTCAGTGCCCGCGAGAACTCTGCGACTTCCTGCTGACGGCTCTCGACGCGCTTTCCGCTGCTCATCAACTGCAGGTAGTCGACGATCACGAGTCGAAGATCGTGCCGCTGCTTCAATCGACGACACTTCGCGCGAATCTCCATCATCGTGAGATTGGGCGAGTCATCAATGAACAGCGGCGCCTCGCTCACCGACCCCATCTTCGCGGCCATCTTGGTCCAGTCGGAGTCGCTCATCATGCCGCTGCGCATGTGCTGCAACGGCACGGCGGACTCCGCCGACAGCAGGCGCATGACGATCTCGTTGCGGCTCATCTCCAGCGAGAAGATGCAACTGGTCAGGCCACTCTTGATGCTGGTCGCACGGGCGATGTCGAGTGCGACGGTGGACTTGCCGATGGCTGGTCGCGCAGCGACGATCACCAACTGACCGGGGTGCAGGCCGTTGGTGAGCTGGTCGAGTTTGGCGAAGCCGGTCGGGACGCCGACCATCTGACCGCCGCGGGTCGCAATCGCCTCGATCTCGGTCAGTGCACCGTCCATCAGGTCGCGCAACGGCAGATAGTCCTCGCTCGCGCGACGCTCGGTGACGTCGTACACCTCCGTCTGCGCGCGATCGACGATGTTGTCGACGTCCCCCTCCCCCGCGTAGCCCATCGCGACGATGCGGGTGCCGACCTCGACGAGACGGCGCAGGATCGCGCGCTCCCGCACAATCGCCGAGTAGTACGACGCGTTCGCCGCGGTCGGCACCATCGAGACCAGCGTGTGGAGGTAGGTCGCACCGCCGACGCGGCCGATCTCTCCGACGCGAGTGAGTTCGGCGGCGACGGTGACCGGGTCGGCCGGCTCGCCGCGGCCGTACAGGTCGAGGATGGCGCCGTAGATGGTCGCGTGGGCGGGTCGGTAGAAGTGGCCCTCACGGAGGTGCTCGACCACGTCGGCGATGGCATCCTTGCTGAGCAGCATCGCCCCGAGAACGGATTGCTCGGCCGCGACATCCTGCGGGGGCATCCGGTCGGTTCCGGGACCCCCGCCGCGGGCCTCGGGCAGGGGCAGTTCGGCGACGCTCACGCACACACTCCTAGCAGGGGGGACCGACAGGCCTAGCAGGGGGGACCGACAGGACGCGACGCTAGGAGCCGCCTGGTCGACTGTCCAACACCGGCTGTGGACAACCCGTGCAAGGAGGCGTGGACAATGCCGCTTCGGTCGTGCACAGGCTGGGGACAACCTGGGGACCCGGTGAAGCGATTGGCATCTATACAGGCTTTGACCAGGCGTTTTGCTATCCACCGGATGTGCACATAAAGAAGTGGACCATTATCTGTCAGTGACCGAATCGCAACCGTCCGGTGACCGGACGGTGAACTCACGGGCCATCTGGGCACTCGCCCTGCCGGCCTTCGGCGCCCTGGTCGCTCAGCCGGCCTTCCTCCTCATCGACGCCGCGGTGGTAGGCACACTCGGCACCATCCCGCTCGCCGCGGTCGGCGCCGCGAGCACCCTGCTGGCAGCCGTCGTCGGCCTCACGATCTTCCTCGCCTACGCGACCACGGCCGCAGTGGCCCGGCGGCTCGGCGCGGGGGATCGCGGCGGTGCGCTCGCACAGGGGGTCGATGGCCTAGCACTCGCGCTCGTGCTCGGTGGCCTTCTCGGCGTCGCGGTGGCCGCCGGCGCCGACGTGCTGGCGGGCGTACTCGGCGCCTCGGGTGAGGTGGCCGAGCTCGCCTCGACGTACCTGCGCATCACCGCGGTCGCGATGCCCGCGCTCCTCGGGGTGCTAGCCGGGGTCGGGGTGCTGCGGGGCCTCCAGGACACGCGAACCACATTGGTCGTCACGCTGATCCAGGTAGCCGTCAACACGGTGCTGGTGTTGGTATTCGTGCTCGGCCTCGACTGGGGGGTCGCGGGGTCCGCGTGGGCGATCGTCGCAGCGGAGTACGTCGGTCTCGCGGGCTACGTCGCGATCGTGGGACGAGCCTGTCGCGTTGAACGCGTACGGATGCATCCGACCTTGCGTGGGATCTCGAGCGCTGCGCGCGACGGGCTACCGCTGTTCGTTCGCACTATCGCGCTGCGAGCGGTATTCCTGCTCGCCGCCGCCGTGGCCGCGCGACTCGGCGACGTGACGCTCGCGGCGTATCACGTGACCGCGGCGATCTGGTTCGCACTCGCCCTTGCGCTCGATGCGATTGCGATCGCCGGACAGGCGCTGCTCGGCAAGGTCCTCGGTGCGGGGGACCGCGATGCAGCGCGGGCGATCACCGCGCATGTCCTGCGGATCGCCGTACTGCTCGGTGCGGGGCTCGGCCTCGCGGTATTGATCGCACGGCCGTGGTTGCCCGCATTGTTCACGTCCGACAACGCAGTGCGCGAGACCATCGCGGTCGGCCTGCTCGTCGTTGCGCTGCAGCAGCCGCTTGCGGGTGCGGTCTTCGCCTGGGACGGCATCCTCATCGGCGCGGGTGACACTCGATTCCTCGCCGTTGCGCAGACCGCGGTGCTCGCGTGCTTCGCGCCGGCCGCGTTCGCCGTCCTGTGGTTCGACGGCGGCATCGCGGGCCTGTGGTGGGCGGTGGCTTGGTTCCTGCTCGTGCGCGCGGTGCTGCTCGGCTGGCGCGTGCGCGGCGACACGTGGCTGCGGATCGGCCCGGTCCGGTAGGCGTCCCGCAGCGGACGTCGGGGGAGCGGGCGCTGGCGGGAGCGGGGCAGGGGAGCGGGGCCGGGGGCTGGCCGCCCCACAACGCCAACTGCGGTGCGGAGTATGCGTTTTTCGCGTACTCCGCACCGCAGTTGGGGCGGATCAGGTGGTGCGGGTGAATCAGGCGGGGACGACCTCGAAGGTCAGGGACGCGGTCACGCCCGGGTGCAGGCGCACCGTTGCCTTGTGGGTTCCGGTCGTCTTGATCACATCGCGCAACTCCACCGCGCGCTTATCCAGCGCGGGGCCACCCGCCTTGCTCACCGCGAGTGCGACGTCCGCCGACTGCACCGACCCGAAAAGGCGTCCGGCATCACCGGCCTTGGCTGCGACGGTGACGGTGAGGCCCTCGAGGGCCGCCTTCACCTCTTGCGCGTGGTCGAGATCGCGGATCTCTCGCGCCTTGCGGGCACGGCGGATCTGCGTGACCTGCTTCTCGCCGCCCTTGGTCCAGGCCACCGCGAAGCCCCGCGGCAGCAGGAAGTTGCGGGCGTAGCCGTCCTTCACATCGACGACATCACCGGGCACGCCGAGCCCCGGCACCTGAACAGTCAGGATCAACTTCATCGTCGCCTCCTAG
>JBILVH010000089.1:0-6858 GCA_044370555.1 Candidatus Nanopelagicales bacterium | reverse complement strand
GATCGTGGCGAACCACAGCGGGACTGTCCCGCTGGATGCGTTGATGACGCAGGTCGCACTTCTTGATGAGCACCCGGCCCATCGGCACCTTCGCATGCTCGGGGCCGATCTGGTGTTCACCCTCCCATTCGTCGGCGAGATCGCACGCAAGGCCGGGCACACCCTCGCCTGCAATGCCGATGCCGAGCGACTGCTGCGGCGCGGCGATCTCGTCGGGGTCTGGCCCGAGGGGTACAAGGGCATCGGCAAGCCGTTCGGTGAGCGCTACCGCCTGCAGCGGTTCGGTCGCGGCGGGTTCGTGGCGGCTGCGCTACGGGCCAAGGCGCCGATCATCCCCACCGCCATCGTCGGGGCCGAGGAGACCTACCCCATGATCGGTAATGCGGGTCTGCTGGCGCGCCTGCTCGGTCTGCCGTACTTCCCGATCACGCCGACCTTCCCCCTGCTCGGCCCACTAGGCCTCGTCCCGCTGCCGAGCCGCTGGACCATCGAGTTCGGTGAGCCGATCCGCACCGACGATTATCCCGACGGTGCGGCGGATGATCCGATGCTCGTGTTCGAATTGACCGATGCGGTGCGCGAGCGCATCCAGCAGGCGATCTACCGCCTGCTCGTGCAGCGCCGTTCGGTCTTCGTCTGATCCCGAGGCGTTGAGCAGGTCGGGTTAACGCCGCGCGACCCGACCCACCGCATACCCGACCGCGAGTCCGAGGGCGATGCCGCCGCCGCTGAGTGCGATGGGCCTCGCTGCGGCGCGCACCTTGGCGCGCTTGCGGAAGTCGTAGATCGCCCACCCTTGCTCGCGTGCGTGGTCGCGGAGCTGCGCATCGGGATTGACCGCGCACGGTGAGCCGACCATGGACAGCATCGGGATGTCGTTGGCCGAGTCCGAGTACGCCGCGCACCGGGACAGGTCGAGGCCCTCGCGCTGCGCGATGGCGCGGATGGCTTCGGCCTTCGCCTGGCCGTGCAGCGGGGCCCCGACCAGGCGGCCGGTGTAGTACCCGTCGGTGACCTCGGCCACGGTGCCTAGGGCACCGGTCAGGCCGAGCCGCTGCGCGATCAGCGTGGCTACCTCTGCCGGCGTCGCGGTGACCAGCCAGACCCGCTGCCCGGCGTCGAGGTGCGCCTGCGCGAGAGCGAGGGTCCCGGGAATCAACTTGTCGACCATGATGTCGTCGAAGATCTGCTCACCGAGTGTGGTCAACTCCGTCACGCTGCGGCCCTCCACGAACGACAGGGCCGCCTCGGTCGCGCTGGCCATGTCCTCGAGATCCTCGGAGCCGCTCACCACGAACTTCACCTGCTTGCTCGCGAAACTGGTGATCTCGGGCAGGCTGAAGTAGCGCCGGCGCGCCAGGCCGACCGCGAGGTGGAAGATGCTGGCCCCCCGCATCACGGTGTTGTCCACGTCGAAGAACGCTGCCGCGGTCGGGTCCACCCCGAGGTTGTCCTGGTCCGCCTGGAGGTCGGCCACGTGCGCGGCAGCCGCCGATGCGATCCCGGCTTCCCGGTAGGCGGACAGCACGTCGGTCCTGCGGTGTCGTCCCAGGGCACTCACGTATGTGAGGGTAGCGAGGGGTGCAGACTGACGTCGTGTCCTCCACCGGGTCTGCATCAGTGCCCCCGCGGGTGGTCCTCGTGGGCAAACCCGGCTGCCACCTGTGCGACGACGCGCGCACGGTCGTCGAGGCGGTCTGCCGGGCGGAGTCCGCGGCCTGGCGGGAGGTCTCCGTCCTCGACGATCCAGGGCTTGCCGACGCCTACTGGGAGCAGATCCCCGTCGTGATCGTGGACGATGACGTCGTGGGCTTCTGGCGCATTGACCCTGAGCGCCTTCGGGCGGCCCTGCGCCGCTAGCCCCTCGGGGGCCGATTTGTCAACTTTGTGTCGGTCTTCACATGCGCTTAACCTTGGCGCCTGCGGGCAGCGCGCCCGCGTCCCCATCCGCGTGGGGCTGACCGGCCCCACCTGATCGGGGGGCTCATGAGCCCCCCTTGATTGCGCAGGTGCACCCCATGTCGCTTCGGAATGCAACCAAGACGGCGGGATGCGGCACGACTCTTCGGGATGCGGCATGACTCTTCGGGTAGCCACGGGACGTCGCCGCGCCGGGGAGATCCCCGACGCGACGGTGGGTCGGCTTCCGGTCTACCACCGCTTCCTGACCGTGCTCGCGGAGCGGCAGGTCGACATCGTGTCGTCCGAGGAGATCGCAGCCGCGGCCGGGGTGACGAGCGCCAGCGTCCGCAAAGACCTTGCGCACCTCGGTTCCAACGGAGCCCGGGGCATCGGATACGACGTACGGCATCTGCTCGGGTGCATCACCCGCGCCCTCGGATTGGTCGATGAGTGGCCGGTGGTGATCGTCGGTGTTGGTCATCTCGGACAGGCGCTGGCGTCGTACGCCGGTTTCGGCGCGCGGGGGTTCCGCATCGTCGCGCTGCTGGACTGCGATCCCGAGCGCGTGGGCACGCGTAACGGCGAACTGCCGGTCCAGTGCGTGAGCGAGCTCGAGTCGGTCGTGCGTTCCACCGGTGCCGTCATAGGTGTCATCACGACTCCGGCATCATCGGCCCAAGGTGTATGCGACCGACTCGTCGCCTCGGGTATCCGTTCCATTGTCAATTTCGCACCGATCACCCTGTCCGTTCCCAGTGACGTAGAGGTCCGCATGGTCGACCTCGCCGTCGAACTGCAGATCCTGGCGTTCCACGAGCAACGCCGGGCTGTCGCCATCCCGGAGTGCAGCGCATGACCACTTCACGCAATCGCCGTAAGCCCCATCCCGTTGCGTTCGTCGCGGCGGGCCCGGGGGACCCCGACCTGCTCACTGTGCGCGCCGCACGCCTCCTCGCGGAGGCCGAGTTCATCCTGTGCGACCCCGGTGCGGCGCAGACCGCGGAGTCGCTCGGCATCGAGGTGCACCTCGCCGTGGATGAAGACGGCCTACCTCTCGATGCAGCGGGACGCATTCGCCGGATCGTGGAGGCGGCGCGCGCCGGCCAGCGCAGCGTGCGCCTCATGGCCGGCGACCCCATCCTCGACGGCGCCCTTGCCGCCGAGGTCTCTGCGCTGGCCAAGGCCAAGGTGCCGTTCGAGGTTGCCCCCGGTGTCAGCACCGCGACCGCCGTCCCGGCGTACGCCGGGTTCACTCTGTCGACCCCGCGATCCACTCGCATCCACATCGTCGACGGTGGATCCAGCACCGACTGGTCAGCGTGCGCCGACCCAGGAACAACAGTTCTTGTCCTCGGTGCCGCAGATCGAGCACCGGATATTGCCCGTGAGCTGATGGCCGCCGGGCGCGACCCGCAGACCCCGATCGCGGTGACGCGCGGGGGCACGACTGTCGAGCAGCGGTCAGTCGTGTCCACGCTCGAGGCCATCGCGGCCGATGCGAAGGCGGCCCGGCAGGCGGGTCCGGGGCTAGTGACCGTCGGCGACGTCGTCGGCCAGCGCGACCGGATGTCGTGGTTCGAGACCAAGCCGCTGTTCGGCTGGCGTGTCCTTGTGCCGCGCACGCAGGAGCAACCGCGCATCCTCGGCGAACGCCTGCAGTCGTTCGGTGCCATCCCGGTGGAGGTCCCGACCATCTCGGTCGAACCGCCTCGGACCCCGCACCAGATGGAGCGCGCAGTGCACGGGCTGGTCTCCGGACGCTACGAATGGATCGGCTTCACCAGCGTCAATGCCGTGCGCGCCGTCCGCGAGAAGCTCGAGGAGTACGGACTTGACGCCCGGTCGTTCGCCGGACTGAAGATTGCGGCGGTCGGCGAAGGCACCGCGGCGGCTCTGCTCGCATTCGGCGTGCGCGCCGACCTCGCACCCGCGGGTGAGCAGTCGAGTCACGGTCTGCTGGCGGAATGGCCGCCGTACGACGATGTGCTCGATCCCATCAACCGGGTGTTCCTGCCGCGCGCTGACATCGCCACCGAGACCCTTGCCGCTGGTCTGACCGAGCTCGGCTGGGAGGTCGAGGACGTCACCGCCTACCGCACGGTTCGCGCGGCTCCGCCGCCAGCGACCACGCGCGAGGCGATCAAGTCCGGTGGCTTCGACGCGGTCGTCTTCACATCGAGCAGCACGGTACGCAACCTCGTTGGCATCGCGGGTAAGCCGCATCCGACCACTGTGGTCGCCTGCATCGGCCCGCAGTCCGCCAAGACCGCGGAGGAGCACGGACTGCGCGTTGATGTCCTGCCGGAGGACTCGACGATCGAGGCTCTTGCCGCGGCACTTGCCGCACACGGCGACAGTCTTCGTATTGCCGCACTCGAGAGCGGGGAGTCGGTGTGGCGGCCAAGTCGCCGCCGCACCGCCGCACGTCGCAAGGTGACCTGACGTGGAGACCGTCGTCCATGTCGTCCGACACGGTGAGGTCTACAACCCGTCGAAGATCCTCTACGGGCGGTTACCGGGATTCGTCTTGTCCGAACGCGGCCACGCGATGGCCGAACGCGTTGCTGACGCACTGGCATCGCACGATGTGACCGCGGTGATCGCATCCCCGCTCGAGCGCGCCCAGCAGACGGCCGCGCCGATCGCGGCGCGACACGGCGTCCCGGTCGGTACCGACGATCGGATCATCGAGGCCGACAACATCTTCGAGGGACAGCGAGTCTCCGTCGGCGACGGCGCACTGCGCAAGCCCGCCGCGTGGCGGCACCTGTGGAACCCTGTGCGACCGTCCTGGGGTGAGCCCTACACCGTGATCGCGGCCCGCATGTCGCAGGCGATCGAGGATGCGCGGGCCGCCAACCTCGGCCACGAAGTCGTCCTGGTCAGCCACCAACTGCCGGTCTGGGTCGCGCGGCTGGCTGCCGAGGGTCGACGACTCTGGCACAACCCCACGAGTCGGCAGTGCAGCCTGGCGTCGGTGACATCGCTCACGTTCGACGGTGCGCGCCTCGCCGCGATCACCTATACCGAGCCCGCTCGGGATCTCCTGACGAGCGACGACCTCACGGCGCGTGGAGCATAGGCGTATGCCTCGTCTTGCCGCCGCGTCACTGCTGGTGGCCGCGGTCCTCGCACTGGCGGGGTGCGGGGGTGGGGGTTCCGACGGTGCAGCGGGGCAGGGCTTCGTGGCCGGCGATGGTTCGATCGTCCTGCTCGACGCGGCGCAGCGGCGCGCGGCCCCCGAAATCTCCGGGCGCACCCTCACCGGCGCGGAACTGAGCCTCGGCTCGATGCGCGGCGACGTCGTCGTCCTCAACGTCTGGGCCTCGTGGTGTGCGCCGTGTCGGGCGGAGGCACCGGACCTGCAGGAGGTCTACGAGCAGTACGACGATCAAGGGCTTCGGATGGTCGGGCTCGTGACGCGGGACCAGCAGGCGGCCGCGGAAGCCTTCGTGCGGACGTTCGGACTGACGTACCCCAGCATCATCGATACGGATGCTGCGCTGCAGATGCGGTTCGGCTACGACACCCTGCCGCCGCAGGCCATTCCGACCACCCTCGTGCTCGACGCGCAAGGCCGCGTGGCCGCGCGGGTCCTCGGCCCGGTGTCGGCCGCCACACTGCGCGGTCTCGTTGAGCCGTTGTTGGCCGAACGGGATCAGTCCGCATCGTGACGTCGGTGACCGACACCATCCTCAGCGGCGGGGTGATCCTCGCGCTGCTCCTCTCCTTCGCAGCGGGGTGCGTGTCATTCCTCAGCCCGTGCGTCCTCCCGCTAGCACCGGGCTACCTGTCCTACGTCACGGGCCTGACGGGTGCCGAACTCGCCGAAGGCCGCGGCCGCAGTCGGGTGCTGCTCGGAAGTGTCCTCTTCGTCCTCGGCTTCTCGGTCGTCTTCGTTTCGTACGGCGTTCTGTTCGGGGGCCTCGGGTCGGTCCTCCTCCAGTGGCAGGACATCATCAGCCGGGTCCTCGGTGTCGTGGTCATCGTGCTCGGTCTCGCGTTCATGGGTGTCGTCCCGTGGTTCCAGCGGGAATGGCGGGTCCACGCGCGCGTGACCTTCGGCCTGTGGGCTGCCCCCCTGCTCGGTGTGCTCTTCGGCCTGGGCTGGACCCCGTGCATCGGTCCGACGCTCGCCGCAGTGCAGACCCTCGCCTTCACCGAGGGGAGCGCGGCCCGCGGGGCCCTGCTCTCACTTGCCTACTGCCTCGGTCTCGGTCTGCCGTTCATCCTGCTCGGTGTGGGCTTCCGATATGCGGCGGGCGCCCTCGCCTGGGTGCGGCGCCACTACGTGGCCATCATGCGGATCGGCGGCGGCCTCATGGTGATCATCGGAATCCTGCTCGTGACCGGGTTGTGGACCGACCTCACCATCTGGCTGCGCACGTGGATCCCGGGTTTCGAGACGCTTTTGTGACCCCCGCCGCGCTGTCGTCATCCCACCTCGCCGAGGAGCCGGCGAGTGGGTGAGACTACTCGCGTGAGCGACGTGGACGTCAGTGCCGGGCTGACGACGCAACCCGCGAGTGCGCCACCTCTCGGGGGCGTCGGATTCGCGCGGTGGTGCTGGCGTCAGCTGACCAGCATGCGCGTCGCCCTCATCCTGCTGGTCATCCTCGCGATCGTCTCGATCCCCGGGTCGCTGCTACCGCAGGTCGGGGTCGACCCGATCCGCGTGAACGAGTGGATCGCGAACAATCCGACCTGGGGACCGGTCCTCCAGTCGCTCGGGTTCTTCGACGTCTACGCGTCACCGTGGTTCGCAGCGGTGTACCTCCTGCTCTTCATCAGTCTGATCGGGTGCATCGTGCCGCGCACGCTGGTGTACGCGCGCGCACTGCGTACGCCGCCGCCGCGCGCTCCCCGCAACCTCGATCGCCTGCCCGCGTCGGCGACGGCCTCCGTCGAGGGCGATGGCGGCGCCGCCCTCGATCGCGCAGAGACCGAACTCCGACG
>JBILVH010000088.1:0-6867 GCA_044370555.1 Candidatus Nanopelagicales bacterium | reverse complement strand
GTGCGCTGCGGCCAGTGACGTCGTCGTGATCGCCGTTCCGTGGGCCAGCCACGCCGAGGTGCTCGGGGAGTTGGCGCCCACACTCGTCGGCAGGGTCGTGGTCGATTGCGTGAATCCGCTCGGCTTCGACTCGCAGGGTGCGTACGCACTACCGGTGGAGGAGGGTTCCGCCGCGCAACAGGCGGCAGCGATCCTCCCGGACAGCACTGTTGTCGGCGCCTTCCATCACCTATCCGCCGTACTCCTGCTCGACGAGTCGCTCGAGTCGCTCGCGACCGACGTCATGGTGGTGGGTGACGACCGGTCCGCGACCGATCTGGTGCAGCGGCTTGCCGATGCCTTGCCCGGCGTCCGCGGGATCTACGCCGGTCGGCTGCGCAATGCGCACCAGGTCGAGGCGCTAACGGCCAACCTGATCTCGGTGAACCGGCGGTACAAGGCGCACGCGGGGGTCCGGATCACCGACGTCTGACCTTGCGCACGCCGCTACGCCCACTGCGTCAGCGGCCGGTCTCAGCGGTAGGCGTGCTCGTCCTGCGGGTATGAACCTGCAACGACGTCACGACCCCACGCCGACACGGCGGTGAGCATCTGCTCGCGCAGGTCGGCGTACTTCTTCACGAAGCGCGGGGCCGGCCCGGCGGTGAGACCGAGTAGGTCCTGCCACACCAGCACCTGTGCGTCGGTGCCGCCGCCCGCGCCGATGCCGATCGTCGGGATGCTCAGCAGGTTGGTCACTCGCGCTGCCAGGTCGGCGGGCACGACCTCGAGCACGACCGCGCTGGCTCCGGCTGCCTCGAGGGCCTTGGCATCCTGCAGCAGCCGCTCGCCCTCCTCGCCGCGGCCTTGCACGCGGTAGCCACCGAAGACGTTGACCGATTGCGGAGTGAGGCCGAGGTGGCCGATGACGGGGACACCCGCCGAGACGAGTGTCTCGACCTGGGGGAGGATCCGCTCACCGCCTTCGAGTTTGACCGCGTGCGCGCCGCCCTCCTTCATGAAGCGGGCCGCGGTCTCGAGGGCCTGGGCGGTGCTGGCCTGGTAGGAACCGAACGGCAGGTCGGCGACGACGAGTGCCCGCTTCGACCCGCGGACGACCGCGCGCACCAGTGGCAGCAACTCGTCGACGGTTACCGGCAGCGTGCTGTCGTGGCCGTAGACCACCATTGCGGCGGAGTCGCCGATCAGGAGGGCCGGGAAGCCGGCCTCGTCGAAGATCCCGGCGGTGACGGCGTCGTACGCAGTGATCATCGGCCACTTCTCACCGCGCTGCTTGGCGGCGGCGAGGTCGCGGACCGTCACGCGCTTGGAGGCGGAGCCCCCGTAGAGCGCGGCGGGCTCGGCCGACGCTGCGGAGGCGGCGAGCGGCGCGGAGGTTGGGGGGAGAGGTGTGCGAGCAGACATCGTGTACTCCGATCTCGAGGCTCACTGGTTGAGTCCCCGGACGAAGGACAGTCTGCCACAGGGTTTCCCGCGACACGATCTAGACGGTTGGTGAATGTTGCGTGCGACGGCGTAGGCTCAGGACCCCCGGTCGGCAGGTCGCGTCCATGCGCCTCGCGAGACCGGCTCGTGTGAAGGAGCCCTGCCGTGGCAGCCGCCCAGCCGTGGACAACGACTGATCAGGGGCATCCGCGTCGGTGGGCGATCCTGGCAGTCCTCGTGGTGAGTCTCTTGGTCGTCGTCATCGACAACACCGTCCTGAATATCGCCCTGCCCACCATCCAGGCCGACCTGGGTGCGACGCAGGCCGAACTCGTGTGGTCTGTCGACTCCTACATCCTGGTGTTCGCCGCCCTGCTGTTCACCTGGGGCGTGCTCGGTGACCGGTTCGGCCGCAAGCGGGTGCTGGTGATCGGACTGTGCGTGTTCGCGGTGGCGTCGGTGGCCTGCGCATTCGCTCCCAGCCCGGGCTGGTTGATCGGGCTGCGCGCCCTGATGGGGGTCGGGGGTGCGGCGGTGCTCCCCAACACGCTCGCGATCATCACGGTCGTCTTCCCCCGGCACGAGAGAGGTAAGGCGATCGGCGCGTGGGCCGGGGCGGTCGGTGCCGCGGTGGCGCTGGGTCCGGTGCTCGGTGGGCTGCTGTTGCAGCACCCGGACTGGTCGCGCTGGTTGACCGGCAACGATTGGGGGGCGGTCTTCTTGATCAATGCGCCCATCGTGGTCATCGGCTTGATCGGGATCTGGCGGGTGGTCCCGGAGACGCGCAACCCGACCCCTCAACGGCTGGACCTGCCCGGCCTGCTGCTCTCGTTCGTCGGACTCACTTTGCTGATCTACGGCATCATCGACGCGTCCCAGACTCGGTCGTGGATCGCGCCGAGTGTGGTCATCCCGATGGCCGCCGGCATCTGCGTGATCGCGCTCTTCTTGTTGCTGGAGGCGCGCAGCTCGCACCGGAGTTTCGACGTCGCACTCTTCCGAAACCGCGGCTATACGATCTCGCTCGTCGCGGTCACCATGTCGTTCTTCGCCCTGTCGGGCATCACCTTCACACTGCCGTTCTACTTCCAGGTCCTGCGCGGGTACGATCCGCTCACCGCGGGACTGTGCTTCCTGCCGTTCGCGGTGGGCCAGTTGCTTGCCGCACCGCGGAGTGCGCGAATGGTGCAGTTGTTCGGCTACCGGTTCGTCATCACAGGGGGGCTCATTCTCGTCGCGGGGACCATGGCCGCGCTCATCTTCGTTGAGATCAGCACCCCCCTGTGGCTGGTGCTGGTGTGCTTCTTCTTCTTCGGATTCGGAGCTGGCAATGTCATCGCGCCGGCATCGACGGTCATGCAGAACGTCCTGCCGATGGACCGCGTCGGTGCCGGCTCAGCGGTCCAGAACACCGTGCGTCAGGTCGGTGGGGCACTCGGCGTCGCGGTGATCGGCACCGTGCTGGCGACCAACTACACGGCGCGGATCATGCCCACCCTTGAGCAGCTTCCGCTCGTGCCCGAGGCCGCGCGGGATCGTGCGGCCGAGTCGATCATCGCGACCGATGCACTCCTGGACGCCGCGACCGCGGCCGGTGCCCCCCAGTCGCTCGTCGAGTCGATCCGTACGGCTGCCTTCGACGCATTCCTCACGTCGTCGCACATCACCTATCTGGTATCCCTGGGGGTAGTCGGTGCTGCCGCAGTCGCAGTGGGGTTCCTGCTGCCGCGGATTACGCCCCCGAGCAAGCAGGAGCCCGCGCCCGAGCCGAGCCCCGCAGCCTGACCGCGTGCTGCGTGCGCCGGTGCTGGCTCGGGCTGGCTGATCCTCGTCTGCACGTCAGCCGCGGTCCTCGCGTCAGTCGAGGCCTTCGCGCCAGTGGTTCGTGACGGGGAGGCGACGGTCACGGCCGAACGCGCGCCCTGAGATCTTGGGCCCCGGCGGGTACTGCCGCCGCTTGTACTCCGCGGTATCGGTAAGACGCACGACGCGGTTGACCAGGTCGGGTGCGAAGCCCGCGGCCGTGATGGCGGTGACCCCGAGGTCCTGCTCGACGTAGAGGTCGAGGACGGCGTCGAGGTCGTTGTACTCCGGCAGGCTGTCGGTGTCGAATTGCCCCGGGCGCAGCTCGGCGCTGGGCGGCTTCGTTATGGATCGTTCCGGGATGGGGCCTTCGTCGCCGTGCCGGGCGGCCTCGGCATTGCGCCAACGCGCGAGCTCCCAGACCAATGACTTCGGGACGTCCTTGATCGGTGCGAAGGCGCCCACCGCGTCGCCGTACATGGTCGAGTAGCCGACGGAGAGCTCCGACTTGTTGCCGGTGGCGAGGACGAGGTGGCCCTCGGCGTTAGAGGCGGTCATGAGGATCATGCCGCGCACACGAGCCTGGAGGTTCTCACCAGCGATGCCGGAGGTGTCGAGGTGCTCAGCGAATGCGGACACCATGCTCTCGATCGGCACGGTGCGAAGGTGGAGGCCGGTGCGCCGCGCGAGGTCGGTTGCATCCTCGCGGGAGTGCTCGGAGGAATGTGCGCTGGGCATTGAGATGCCGAAGACGTGGTCGGCCCCGAGGGCGTCGCAGGCGATCGCGGCGGTGAGCGCGGAGTCGATGCCGCCGGAGAGTCCGAGCAGGACGGAGGTGAAGCCGTTCTTGCGGATGTAGTCGCGCACACCGACCGTGAGGGCGGCGTAGACCTCCGCGGCGTCGTCGAGTCGGACCGCGGTGGGTGCGGGCGCGGCGGTTACGTCCACGAGGAGGAGGGCCTCGTCGAACTGTGGTGCGCGGCCGAGCACGCGGGACTCGGCGTCGACGACGAGGGAGTCGCCGTCGAAGACGAGCTCGTCCTGGGCCCCGACGAGGTTGACGTAGGCGAGGGTGCAACCGGCCTCGCGCGCGCGTCGCTGGCAGAGGGCAAGGCGGACGTCGTCCTTGTTGCGCTCGTAGGGCGAACCGTTGATCACGACCAGCAGGTCGGCGGAGGCGTCACGCGCCCACTGCACGGGACCGCCGTCCCGCCAGAGGTCCTCGCAGATCGCGAGTGCGATGCGTCGATCGCCGAGGGGGAAGGTCGTCGGTGTGGTCCCGGGGACGAAGTAGCGGAACTCGTCGAACACGCCGTAGTTGGGCAGGTGATGCTTGGCATAGCGGTGGGTGATGCGTCCGCCCTGGATGACCGCGGCCGCGTTGACCGGTCCGCCGCGCGGGCGGCCGAGTGCGGTCGGCGCGGCCGGATCGGGGTCGGCGCGATCGAGGTAGCCGACGACTACGGGCACGGACACGTCCACGAGCGCCGTGGCAAGTGTGGTGAGGGCATCGAGGCTCGCCTGTTGGAAGGAGGGGCGCAAGGCGAGGTCTTCGATCGGGTAGCCGGTGAGCACCATCTCGGGGAACACGATGAGGTCGGCGCCCTCGGCGGCGGCACGTCGCGCCCACTCCTCGACGAGGGCCGCATTGTCGGCGAGCGCGCCCACGGTGGGGTTGACCTGGCACAGGGCGAGCCGCAGCGGTGCGGTCGCGGCGGCCATTCCACAAGGCTAGTCATTCCACTGACCCGGAGGTCGGCCACGGTCCTCATCGCGAGGTTGTGAGCAGGGGCCACGGGCGGCCCGGCGACTGGCCGGGGCGGTGCGTAACGCGCCCGAAACACGGGGCGGGAAGACTGGTGCCATGGACAAGCAGACCGACTTCGTGCTCCGCACCATCGAGGAGCGCGACATCAGATTCGTGCGGTTGTGGTTCACCGACGTCCTCGGCACGTTGAAGTCGGTCGCGGTCGCACCCGCCGAGTTGGAGGCGGCGTTCAGCGAGGGGCTCGGGTTCGACGGGTCGGCGATCGAGGGCTTCGCGCGCGTCTACGAGTCCGACATGCTGGCCAAGCCCGACCCCGCGACCTTTGCCGTGCTGCCCTGGCGCGCGGAGGGCCCGGGTGTCGCGCGCATGTTCTGTGACATCCTGATGCCCGACGGATCGCCGTCCTACGCGGACCCGCGCTACGTGCTGAAGCGCACGCTCTCGCGCGCGGCCGATTTGGGCTTCTCGTTCTACACGCACCCCGAAGTGGAGTTCTACCTCCTCTCGAACTCACCCGGTGACGGCCCGCCGACGCCCGTCGACCACTACGGCTACTTCGATAACTCGCCGCAGAAGGTGGGCTACGACTTCCGCCGGCAGGCCATCACGATGCTCGAGTCGATGGGCATCTCGGTCGAATACAGCCATCACGAAGGCGGCCCGGGTCAGCAGGAGATCGACCTGCGGTATGCCGATGCGCTGTCCACCGCCGACAACCTCATGACCTTCCGCCTGGTCGTGAAGGAGGTCGCGCTCGAGCAGGGGCTCTACGCGTCATTCATGCCGAAGCCGTTCGTCAATGCGCCGGGGTCGGGCATGCATACGCACCTGTCGCTGTTCGAAGGTGACCGCAATGCGTTCTACGAGCCCGGTGCGCCGTTCCAGTTGTCGGCGGTCGCGCGGTCGTTCATCGCCGGCCTGCTGACGCACGCACCCGAGATCACCGCCGTGACCAATCAGTGGGTCAACTCCTATAAGAGACTCGCGGGTGGCGGTGAGGCGCCGGCGTGGATCTGCTGGGGGCACAACAACCGCTCGGCGCTGGTGCGGGTGCCGATGTACAAGCCGAACAAGAGCAACTCGACGCGGGTGGAGTTCCGTTCGCTGGACTCGTCGTGCAACCCCTACCTCGCATTCGCGGTGCTGCTCGCGGCCGGGCTTCGCGGGATCGAGCAGGGGTACGAGTTGCCGCCGGGTGCCGAGGACGACGTGTGGGCGCTCACCCCCGCGGAGCGCCACGCGCTGGGGATGCGCCCGCTGCCCACCACCCTCGATCGGGCCATTGCGGAGATGGAGCGCTCCGAACTCGTGGCCGAGACTCTCGGCGAGCACGTGTTCGACTTCTTCCTGCGGAACAAGCGCGAGGAGTGGGGCGACTACCGGCGTCAGGTAACGCAGTGGGAGTTGGACAGGTACCTTCCCCTGCTGTGAACCCATTCGCACCCCACTCGACGTCACTACCTCACGGTGTCAAAACGGTTGATTTTTCGGGACGTTTTGACACCGTGAGGATGTGGAGTTGGAGCGGGTGCAGGGGTGGGTCGGTGCGGTGGTTGATGGGCGTGGTGACCGGATGACGGCGCCGTCGACGGGTGCGCTCGCCCGGCTCGGCTTCGTCGACGCCGACTCGGCGATGGCCGCCGCGGAGCGGGTTGGGTGGACGGCTGACGAGTTGGCGGCCGTGGGGATGTCTGCCGATGCCGACGCTGCGCTGAATGCCCTTGGCGTACTCCACATGCACGCCGCGGACGTCGCAAGACAGTTGCGCGAGGATACGGAGGCGTTCACACGCACCGCGGCGGTATTCGGTGCGTCGGAGGCTCTCGCGGAGTTCGCGGTGCGTCATCCGGAGGTCATCGGCGACATTGCCG